>NZ_JBEYVC010000023.1:0-4720 GCF_040643855.1 Streptomyces sp. NPDC047072
CGAGGGCTTCCGTCCGGCACGCCGAGAGCACGCACCGAACGCCGCCCGGCCCGCCCTCCGGGCGGACGACGGGACTTTCGCAACACGCCCTAGCGGGGCGTCACAGGTACTTCTTCAGCTCCCGGCGGGCCAGCGAGCGCTGGTGGACCTCGTCCGGTCCGTCGGCGATCATCAGCGTGCGCGCGCCCGCGTACAGCTCGGCGAGCGGGAAGTCCTGGCTGAGGCCGCCCGCGCCGTGCAGCTGGATCGCCCGGTCGATGATGTCGACGACCGCGCGGGGCGTGGCGATCTTGATGGACTGGATCTCGGTGTGGGCGCCCTTGTTGCCGACCGTGTCCATCAGCCAGGCCGTCTTCAGGACCAGCAGCCGCAGCTGCTCGACCTGCACGCGCGCGTCGGCGATCCAGTTGTGCACCACGCCCTGCTGGGCCAGCGCCTTGCCGAAGGCCGTCCGGGAGACCGCCCGCCGGCACATCAGCTCGATCGCCCGCTCGGCCATCCCGATCAGCCGCATGCAGTGGTGGATCCGGCCCGGACCGAGCCGCGCCTGGGCGATGGCGAAGCCGCCGCCCTCCTCGCCGATCAGGTTCGAGACGGGCACGCGCGCGTGGTCGAAGACCACCTCGGCGTGGCCGCCGTGGTAGTGGTCCTCGTAGCCGAACACCTGCATGGCGCGCTTCACGGTCACGCCCGGGGTGTCCCGCGGGACCAGGATCATGGACTGCTGGCGGCGGATGTCCGCGCCGTCCGGGTCCGTCTTGCCCATCACGATGAAGATCTTGCAGTCCGGGTTCATCGCCCCGGAGATGTACCACTTGCGGCCGGTGACGACGTACTCGTCTGTGCCGTCCGAGGACCGCTCGATGTACGTCGTGATGTTCGTGGCGTCCGAGGAGGCCACCTCCGGCTCGGTCATCGCGAACGCGGAGCGGATCTCACCGGCGAGGAGCGGCTCCAGCCACTGCTTCTTCTGCTGCTCGTCCCCGAACTGCGACAGCACCTCCATGTTGCCGGTGTCCGGCGCCGCGCAGTTCAGCGCGGTGGGCGCGAGCTGCGGGGAGCGGCCGGTGATCTCGGCCAGCGGCGCGTACTGGAGGTTGGTGAGCCCCGCGCCGTACTCGGAGTCCGGCAGGAAGAGGTTCCACAGGCCCTGCCTGCGCGCCTCCGCCTTCAGCTCCTCCACCACGGCCGGGGTGTCCCACGGCGAGGCCAGCTGCGCGCGCTGCTCCTCCGCGACCGCCTCGGCCGGGTAGACGTACTCGTCCATGAAGGCGAGCAGCTTGGCGCGCAGCTCCTCGGTGCGTGCGTCGAACGCGAAGTCCATGTCCGGTCAGCCTTCCTGAAGCGTCGTGAGACCGTGCTGGATGAAGACGGGCACCAGGTCGCCGATGCGGTCGAAACCGCGGCCGACCGTCTGGCCCAGGGTGTAGCGGTAGTGGATGCCCTCCAGGATCACGGCGAGCTTGAACCAGGCGAACGCCGTGTACCAGGAGACCGCCGAGACGTCCCGCCCGGAGCGCTCGGCGTAGCGCGCGACCAGTTCGGCCGGATCCGGGTGGCCCGGGGCCTCGGCGGTGGTGGAGACGGGGGAGTCCGGCGCGCCCAGCGGCAGGCTGTACATCACCAGCAGGCCCAGGTCGGTGAGCGGGTCGCCGAGGGTCGACATCTCCCAGTCGAGGATCGCCTTGATCCGGTCGTCCGCGCCGATCAGGACGTTGTCGAGCCGGTAGTCGCCGTGGATCACCGTCGCCGTGGGGGAGTCCGGCAGGGCACGCCCGAGCGCCGCGTGCAGCTCGTCGATGCCGGCCAGCTCGCGGTTGCGGGAGGCGTCCAGCTGCTTGCCCCAGCGGCGCAGCTGGCGGTCCAGGAAGCCCTCGGGGCGGCCGAAGTCCGCGAGACCCACCTCGGCGGGGTCCACCGCGTGCAGCTCCACGAGGGTGTCGACGAGCGCGAGCACCGCGTCCCGGGTGCGCGTGGGGCCGAGGGGGGCGAGCTGTTCGGCCGTGCGATAGGGGGTGCCCTCCACGAACTCCATGACGTAGAACGGCGACCCGAGCACGTCCTCGTCCTCGCAGAGCAGCACGGGACGCGGCACGGGTACGTTCGTCGGATGCAGGGCGCTGATCACGCGGTGCTCGCGCTTCATGTCGTGCGCGGTGGCGAGGACATGGCCGAGCGGGGGGCGTCGTACGACCCACTTCGAGGTGCCGTCCGAGACCGCGTACGTGAGGTTGGACCGTCCGCCCTCGATCAGCCGGCCGGTCAGGGGGCCGCCCACCAGGCCGGGTCGCTCGCGGTCGAGCAGGCCGCGCAGCCGGTCGAGATCGAGTCCGGGCGGATGGTCGGGGGTCATCGGGGCTCCTTGCGCGCGCGTGGACTGGGTCAGACCATCATGCCGACTGGTCGGTATGTAGTCCAGAGGGGCGGGGCGACGTGATCCGGCCCACGATAGGCCGACAGCTCCCCGCGTGCGTACCGCGGGGAGCTGTCGGCGTCGGTTCCCGGTC
Source organism: Streptomyces sp. NPDC047072 (assembly GCF_040643855.1). Classification (NCBI taxonomy): domain Bacteria; kingdom Bacillati; phylum Actinomycetota; class Actinomycetes; order Kitasatosporales; family Streptomycetaceae; genus Streptomyces; species Streptomyces sp. NPDC047072. Next base: position 2,508 of record NZ_JBEYVC010000023.1, read on the forward strand.
GGGTCAGTGGTCGTCCCAGTGCCCGTCGTGGGCGGCGTGCCGGTGGCCGTCGTGCAGGTAGTCGACGTGGTCGCCGTGCAGCACGCTGTCGTGTCCGCAGTCCTGGCCGTGCGCGTGCGCGTGGCCGTCGTGCGCGACGTGTCCGTCGGCCTCGCACTCGTCCCAGTGGCCGTCGTGCGCGCGGTGCAGGTGGCCGTCGTGCGCGTAGTCGACGTGGTCCTGGTGCGGCACCTCGGCGTGCCCGCAGCCCGGTCCGTGGCTGTGCGTGTGGGAGGCGTGTTCGTGGTGGAGGGTGGTCATGGTGCTCACCTTCGGAGGGGCGGGTGATGACGTCGGACAGGTTGCCACGCGAAGGGGGCGTTTCGGCCCATTCGCGACTGCGTGGCGCCCCGGCGTCCGGGGGGTGGGACCCCGTGAGGCCATCACCTGTCGACGGTACGGCGCTCCGCCGCGCCCCGCGCTCCCGCCGCCCTCACATCACCAGCACCGTCCCGCACACCGCCATCGCCACGGTCGCCAGTACGGCGGCCGTCGCCTGTCGGGGGGCGAGCGGCGGTGGGCTGTCCGCCGTCGCCAGGGTGCGGATACGGCGGTGGGCCAGATACAGGAACCCGAGCCACAGGCCGCAGCACAGGGCACAGGCGACGAGGCCCGCGGGGGAGGCGCCCCCGTGCAGGGCCGTCTTCACGGCGAGGACCGCGGAGACGGTGCCGGAGAGCGTCGTACGACGCCAGGCGAGCCGGGTCCGCTCGGGTTGGAGCCCTGGGTCGCGTTCCGCGACGACGCCCACGCCGACGGGGTCGGCTTCGGTCGGGGCTCCGGTCACCGGGTCGCCTTCCGCGGGGTCGGCTTCGGTCGGGGCTCCGGTTGCCGGGGTGCCTTTCGCGGGGTCGGCTTCGGTCGGGGCTTCGGTTGCCGGGGTGCCTTTGGCCGGGACGCCCGCGCGCACCGGATCGCCTTCCGGCGCGGCGCCCGAACTCACCGGGTCGTCCGCCGCCGCGCCCCCGCTCACCCCTCCCACCCGAGCAGCACCACCGCCACCATCGCGACGGCCACCACCGCGACCACCAGGCTCAGTACCGCCGGGAAGCGGGACGCCGGGAGGTCGTCGCCGCGGCGCATGGCCCGTTCGCAGCGCACCCAGTGGTTGACCGCCCGCAGCGAGCACAGCACGCCCGCCGCGAGCAGCGCGAGCGCCAGCCCGACCCGCCATCCCCACCGCAGGTCGGGAAGGAACTGGTCCACGGCGAAGCCCCCGCCGATCAGCGCGAGCGCGGTGCGCAGCCAGGCCAGGAAGGTCCGCTCGTTCGCCAGCGAGAACCGGTAGTCGGGGGTCTGTCCCTCCCGCCGGACCTCCTGGGGGGCGAACCACAGACGGACGTTCTGTACGAAACCGATCACGCCAAGGACCCTATCCGGCCCTTTCTCACGCTCCGGCGGCGCCCGACCGGTACGCCCTCAGCCGCTCGTACGCGGCGAGCCCGTCCGGCACCCACTCCCACTCCGCGAGGCGCCGCTGGACCTCGTCCTCGGTCAGGAAGTCGTGCCAGGCCACCTCCTCCACCTGCGGGGAGACGGGGAGGTCGCAGCGGACCTCGTACACCGCGGACCACCAGGTCCGCCCCGCGCCGTCGTCGTAGAGGAACTTGAAGAGGTACGACGGCTGCGGCAGCCCCGTCACGCCCAGCTCCTCCTCGGCTTCCCGGAGTGCCGCGTCGTCGTAGGCCTCGCCCGCGCCGACGACTCCGCCGACGAACATGTCGTACAGCGAGGGGAAGACCAGCTTGGTGGGCGTGCGCCGGTGCACGAAGAGCCGGCCCTCGGCGTCCCGGGCCTGGACGAAGACGCACCGGTGACGCAGCCCTTCGGCGTACGCCTCGCCCCGGGGCGACTGCCCCACCACCCGGTCGTACTCGTCGACGATGTCGAGAATCTCGTCAGCAGCGCTCATACCCCCATCCAAGCAGCAGGTGAGGACCGGCGATCAGGCCGACGAGGAGCACCCCCGAACAAACTCTCCAACTCCGCCCAGCTCCCTGTCTCCGTGCGCCAGGCACCCCGGCTCCGCCCGCCCAGCTCCCTGTCTCCGTGCGCCAGGTTCCCTTGCTCCGTCCGCTCAGCTCCCTGTCTCCGTGCGCCAGGTTCCCTTGCTCCGTCCGCTCAGCTCCCTGTCTCCGTGCGCCAGGTTCCCTTGCTCCGTCCGCTCAGCTCCC
>NZ_JBEYVC010000023.1:4820-90660 GCF_040643855.1 Streptomyces sp. NPDC047072
CTTCGGCTCTTCGGCTCGGCGCGCTCGGCCCTCCGGGTTTGTCTGCTTCGGCTCTTCGGCTCGGCGCGCTCGGCCCTCCGGGTTTGTCTGCTTCGGCTCTTCGGCTCGGCGCGCTCGGCCCTCCGGGTTTGTCTGCTTCGGCTCTTCGGCTCGGCGCGCTCGGCCCTCCGGGTTTGCCCGCCTCGGCTCTCCGGCTCGACGCGCTCGGCTCCCCGCCTCCGCCCCCTCAGCTCTCCGGGTTTGTCTGCTCGGCTCTCGGGCTCCACGCGCTCAGTTCCTCGGCTCAGCGTGCCCAGGCTCCCTTGCGGCGCCCGTTCCGCTCTCCGGCTTCGCCCGCCCATCTCCTCGGCCCCACGTGCCCAGGATCCCTTGCGCCGCGCGCCCAGTTCTCCGGCCCTGCCCGTCAGGATCTGGCCCCGCCCGCGCAGCCCCCCGCCCGCTCAGCTCGGTTGCAGATCCCGCTTCCGGCGCGCCGCCCCCGCCCCGCTCGGCATCGCCGGGTGCAGGCCCAGCAGGACGATGCCGGTGACGATCGCCGCGAGGCCCGCCGCCTCCCAGGCCAGTGCGCCGGTGTCGGTGCGCAGGCGGTCGCCGAGGAAGCCGACCCCGCAGAGGATCCCGGCGAGCGGCTGGGCCGCGGTCAGGGCGGGGAGTGACATCCGCAGCGGCGCCGTCTCGAACGCGCTCTGGACCAGGACGAGCCCGGTGATCCCGAGGGCCAGCACGCCGTACGGCTGCCAGCCGGTCAGCAGCTCGGCGAGGCCGCCCTCGGAGAAGCGCTGGCCGCTGACCCGGGTGAGGGCGTCCTGGACGCCGTAGAGGAGACCGGCCGCGAGGGCGAGCAGGACGGGCCCGGCGCTCAGCCGGGACCGCTTGGCGTACGTGGTGAGCAGCAGGGCGAGGCCGATCATCGCGCCGATGATCAGCCAGTGCCGGAAGGGGTCGGTCACCGCGCTGCCGCCGCGCGGCTCGCCCGCCACGATGAACGCGGTCACCCCGCCGGCGAGCAGCGCGAGGCCCGCCCAGCCCTGGCGCCCGAGCGGCTGCCTGGTCTGTCTGCGGGAGAGCGCGAGGGCGAACAGCAGGTTCGTGGCGAGCAGCGGCTCGACCAGCGAGATCTCGCCCCGCCCCAGCGCGATCGCGCCCAGGACCATGCCCGCCACCATCAGGGCGATACCGCCGAGCCAGCGCGGCACCCGCATCAGGTCGAGCAGCAGGCGCGGCGAGAGGAAGTCGCTCAGTGGTGCCTGGCGCGCGGCGTTCTGCTGGAGCACGAACCCGAAGCCCAGGCAACAGGCGGCGCTCACGGCGAGAGTCAGAACCAGAACCGACACGCTGCGTACCTCGATCATCGGGCCGGGGTGGCGGGGTGCGTAGTGGCCGACTGTAGCGCCCCAGGGCCCGGCTTGCCCCTGGGAGTACCCGGATCCGGGCCGTCGACTCATGGTCACCGCGCCCTGTCGGTCGAGGCCGTCGGCGCGACCGTCCCGTCATGGTGCGGGCAGCCCGCGCGGGACGCCATGGCGTACGCCACAGGAGCAGCACCTTGACCGGGTCCCACCAGCATCAGTTCCTCACAATTCCCTCTCAGACATGGAGAGTTGACGCGTGTAATACGCCTGTGGGCCTTGACGTGAACCATGGGCGGGCGGTTGGCTGTGCGTGATCAGTCCATGGCGGTCCGCAGCAGTCGCCGATGCTCCCGTCGGCTGACGCCCCCGCCCACCACGAATCGCTTTCCGTGAGGAAAACACCCACGGTGTCCCCACCCCCGCCACCCTTCGGCCTGAGCCGGAAGCGTGCTGCCCACGCCTTCGACGCGGCCCTCGACGACACCGAACTCGTCGAGGCGCGCGCCGCCCTGGCACAGGGACGCTGGCAGGCGGTCCGGGCGCTGCTGGTGCGCACCGGTGACGACTGGGACCGCCGGGGCCACCGGGTCACCGTGCTCGCCGCCGAGCCCTCCACGGAGGCCTGGGCCCGCGACTGGCTGCTCGCCGAACCGGACTCCGCCGAGGCCGCCACCCTGCTCGCCCTCGCCCTCGTCGAGCGGGTCCGGCGGGGCAAGGGGAAGCCGGACACGGCCCGCGAGGCCTGCCGGACCGCGGCCGCGCTCGCGCCCGCCGACCCCACCCCCTGGCTCGGCCTGCTCATGCTGGAGCGCGACCTCGGCGCGGCGGACGTGGTCTCCCAGGTCTTCGACCAGCTGCGGACACGGCACGCCGACCACCACCACGCCCACCACCTGATGGTCGCCCGGCTCGCCGAGCACCGCTCCGAGGTGGGCCCCGACCCGCTGCACGAGGTCTACGACTTCGCCAACTGGGCCGCCGAGCAGGCCCCCGCCGACTCCCCGCTGGCGATCCTGCCGGTCATCGCGCACGCCGAGCGCTACCGGGTGCTGGCCGGGGGCGGGCACGAGCCGGGCGACCCGGTCGCCTCCGGCCACTGGGCCGGCCGCCGGGCCCGGCAGGTGATGAAGTCGGCCTTCGACTGGTGGCTGGAGTGGGAGCAGGAGGGGCACCCCCGCCGGCTGGTCGACCTCAACTTCCTCGCGCACGCCAAGTTCTGCGAGGGCCGGGTGGCCGAGGCCGCCGCCCTCTTCCACCGCATCGGCGACCACCCGACCCCGGCCCCCTGGTCCTATCCCGACCGCGAGCCGTACTCCGCCTTCCGTGCCGCGCGCGACAGTGCGCTCGGCGCGGTGTGACACCCCCCGAGACCCATGAAGGACGCCATGACCACTGAGAGTTCCCCCGCGAGCAGACCCGACATCAGCACCTTCAAGGGTCAGGACCGGGCCCTGCGCGCCGACCGCCTCGGCACCGGGGGCCTGCTGCTCTCCGTCCTCGCCTCGACCGCGCCCCTGCTGGTCGTCGCGGGTGTCATGCCCACTACATTCGCGGTGGTCGGCATCATCGGACAGCCGATCCTCTACGTCCTCATCGGCGTGGTCCTGATCCTCTTCAGCTTCGGCTACGCCGAGATGAGCCGGCACGTGCACAACGCGGGCGCCTTCTACGCCTACATCTCCCGCGGCCTCGGCGGTACGGCCGGTGCCGGGGCGGCCCTGGTCGCCCTCGTCGCCTACAACGGCTTCCAGATCGCCATCTACGGCCTCTTCGGCTTCGAGGTCTCCGGCCTCTTCGCCACCTACGCCGACCTGAGCATCGCCTGGTGGATACCGGCCCTGGTGGCCGCGCTGGTGGTGGGCGCGCTCGGCTGGCTGAAGGTCGACGTCAACGCGCGCCTGCTCGGCGTCCTGCTGGTGATCGAGGTGGCCCTCGTCGTCATCTTCGACATCGCCGCCGTCGCCGACCCGGCGAAGGAGGGCCTGTCCCTGCACGCCTTCAACCCGGACACCCTCACCGGCGCGGGGCTGGGCACCGCGCTCTGCTTCTGCTTCGGCGCCTTCGTCGGCTTCGAACAGGCCCCCGTGTACGCCGAGGAGACCAACCGCCCGGACGTCCTGGTGCCCCGCGTGATGTTCAGCGCGGTCGCCGGGGTCGCCGTCTTCTTCGCGATCAGCAGCTGGGCGCTCACCGTGGCCACCGGGCCCTCGGCGATCGTCGGCGAGTCGCAGAAACAGAGCGCCGGACTGCTCTTCGGCCTCACCGAGTCCCGCCTCGGCGCCACCTTCACCGACGTCCTGCACGTGCTGTTCGTGACCGGCATGTTCGCGGCCATGCTCAGCTTCCACAACGTCGTCGCCCGCTACACCTTCGCCATGGGCCGCGAGGGCCTGCTCCCCGCCGCCTTCGGCCGTACGCGGAGCTCCAGCGGCGCCCCCGGCACCGGTTCGCTGCTCCAGACGGTCGTCGCGCTCGTGATCGTCGTCGGCTTCGCCATCGCCGACGACAAGCCGACCGGCGACCCCACCGAGCCGATCCTGCACCTGTTCACCTGGGGCGGGAACATCGGCGCCCTCGGCGTGATCGTGCTGATGGCCGCGGCCTCCGTCTCGGTCATCGTCTTCTTCGCCCGCCGCGGTGCCGCCGGCGCCCAGGCCTGGCGCCTGGTCACCTCCGCGCTCGCCGGGATCGCCCTGCTCGTCATCGCCGGGTACACGGTCAAGGACTTCGACGTGCTCGTGGGCCTGGGTCCGGACTCCGCGCTGAGCTGGATCCTGCCCGGCATCGTCCTGCTCGCCCTGGTGGCCGGCCTGGTGCAGGGCCTGGTCCTGCGTGCCCGCAACCCCGAGGCCCACGCCCGCATCGGCCTCGGCAACGAGGCGTTCCAGCTGGAGAAGGCGGCGGGGGAGACGTCCTCACTCTGAGAGCCCGGTGAGAACTGGTTACGGAAGTCTGACGGCATCCGCGATTCCTGGTCGCGCCGGGGTCGCGGGTGTTCGAATGGGAACGTGAACTCCGGACAACCCGAGGAGGAGCGCGGCGCCCCGGTCGGCCGCCGCGTCCTCCTCGGCACCCTCGGCCTGGGCGCGCTCGGCGTGGTCGCCGCGCCCACCCTGCAACGCGGCCTGGAGGCCTTCCTCGGCAGCGCCGCCGACAAGGACCCCACCGGTCTGACGGGCCTGCTCCCCAACGGCGGCGGCTTCCGCTACTACTCGGTGACGTCCTCGGTGCCGCACAAGAACGCCGCGAACTACCGGCTGAAGGTCGACGGCCTGGTCGCGACACCGCGCGAGTACACCCTGGCCGACCTGCGCGCCCTGCCCCAGACCCGGCTGGTCAAGGACGTCCAGTGCGTGACCGGCTGGCGGGTCCCGGACACGCCCTTCGAAGGCGTACGACTCTCCGCGCTGCTGGACGCCGCCGGAGTGACCGCCAAGGCGGGCGCCGTCCGCTTCAGCTGCTTCGACGGGGCGTACACCGAGAGCCTCACCCTCGACCAGGCCCGCCGCTCGGACGTCCTGGTCGCCCTGCGCATGCAGGACAAGGAGATCGGCCACAACCACGGCGGCCCGGTCCGCCTCTACGTGGCCCCGATGTACTTCTACAAGTCCGCCAAGTGGCTCTCCGGCATCACCGTCACCGAGGACGTGGAGCCGGGCTACTGGGAGGAGCGCGGCTACGACGTGGACGCGTGGGTGGGCAAGTCGAACGGGCGGGACGATGAGCCTACGAACTGACGCGCCCCGGCTGGAGTCCCGCATCCGGCGCTTCGGCCGCGCCCAGAAGTGGGTGCACCGCACGACCGCCGCGCTGATGGGCGTGTGCGTGGCGACGGCGGCCTGTCTCTACATCCCCCAGTTCGCCGAACTCGTCGGCCGCCGCGAGCTGGTGGTCCGTATCCACGAGTGGGCCGGCCTGGCGCTCCCGGTCCCGGTCCTGGCCGGCCTCGTCTCCCGCGCCTTCCGCGCCGACCTCGGCCACCTCAACCGCTTCGGCCCACACGACCGCGTCTGGCTGCGCGCCGCCCTGCGCCGCGACAAGCGCCGGTCCTCGCGCCCGGCGGCCAAGTTCAACGCGGGCCAGAAGATCTACGCGGCCTGGATCGCCGGCGCGACCCTGGTGATGCTCGGCACCGGCCTGCTGATGTGGTTCACCCACCTCACCCCCATCCAGTGGCGCACCAGCGCGACCTTCGTCCACGACTGGCTCGCCCTCACTCTCGGCATCGTCCTGGCCGGCCACATCGGCATGGCGCTGGGCGATCCGGAGGCCCGGCGAGGACTCAGGACCGGGGACGTGAGCCGCGAGTGGGCGGAACGCGAACATCCCCTGTGGCGGCCGTGAGCCCTACGGGCACTCGGTCCGCCGGCGCTCCGCCCCGCTGACGTACTCCACCCGCAGCCCCGGATCCCCCTCGCGCAGCACGTACAGCGTGCCGTCCGACGGGGACCAGTGGCGGGGGACAAGGAACAGCCGGTCGCCGGAGACGTGGAACAGACGCAGCCCGGCGTACCGGAAGTGGTACGGGCTGCCCTTCTCCGCCACGGCCGCGACACAGCTGCCGCCACCGCGGATCAGCAGATCCTGCTCGCTGAACACGACGACCACGGGGAAGCCGCCGTCCACGGTGGCGGCCGTCTCGGCGGCCCGGGCCCGGCCGACGATCCCGGCGTACGCGTACACCGCCCAGAACAGGGCGACGACGGCCACGAGGAGCGCGGGCGCCCAGATCCGCGCGGCCGCCTGCCGCCGGGACTCCTCTCCGGGGTCCGGCCGGGTGCGGGCGTACGCGCTGAGCAGCACGCCGACGAGCGCGGCGAGCGGGACGAGCAGGTCGAGCAGGCTCGGCGACAGGTAGTACAGAAAGCCCAGCAGCAGCGCGGGCAGCCAGGCGTGCCGCAGGACACGCAGCACGGCCGCCGCCCGCTCCGGGTCCCGCTGGACCCTGCGGTGCAGCACGGCCGCGACCATCGAGGCGGCGGCCAGGGCGAGGACCGGGAAGTACAGGGCGTCGACGCTGCGCAGGAGGTAGTCGGCGGTGGAGAGCCGGAAGAGGGTGTCCCTGAGGCCCAGAGCACGGGTCTCCTGGTCCGTGCTGGCCCAGCCGAAGTAGAAGAGGACGGCGGTGAAGAGGGAGAGGAACGAGCCGACGGTACCGATCAGCTCCAGCCAGCTGCGGGGTTCGGGCGGGCGAGGAGGCGGGGGTGCCGGTGCGGGCGGTGTGGGGTCCGGCGGGGGAGTGGGCGGTGCGGGTGGCGGGGGAGCGGGTGGTGGGGGATCCGGTGCGGGTGGATCGGGCTGGGGCGGGGATGTCGTACGGCCGAGTCTCGCGCCCGCGCGGGCCAGTGCCCTTCGGAGACGGGGCAGGGGGGCGGGGGCGGTCACGGGGCCGTCGTGGGGTTCGGGTCCACGACGGTGAAGGCCTTCTCGAGGGTGTCCTCGACGCCGTACTTCATCCAGACGTCGACGATCCGCGGATAGGTGGCGAAGGAGGGGACCGTGGTGGTGAAGGAGAACCGGTCCTTGGACTGCGACCCCTCGACGAACGTGAGTCCGTCCGGCGGTTGCGCGCCACCGACGAGGAAGTTCCCGACCGAGACGGAGACCAGGTCCTCGGGACTGAAAGGGGCACCGCTGACCTGGACGGTGATCTGGTCGCCCGCTTTCACCTCGGCGGGGGTCGCCTTGACGATCCGGAAGGTGCAGACCGCCTTGCCACCGGTCTGGTCGGAACCGCTCAACTCGTCGGTGGCCGAAGGGTGTTGTCGGTGGAACCGCAGCAAGTCACCGAGCACGGCGTACGCGGCCTGCCCCTTGCAGGTGTCGGCGCCCCCCTTGGCGGCGGCGTAGTGTTCGGCCGCCTTGTCCCAGGTGCCGCCGCTCTGGCCCTGGACCGCGAGACAGACATGGGCCAGACCGCTCAGCACCTGCCACGCGGGGTCGGCCTTGTCCGGTTGGGACTCGATGATCCCCAGCGTGGCCGCGCACTCGCCGGGCTTCCGCCCGAGTTCGTCGTAGATGAACTCGGGGTCCGGCGACTGCTCGGTGTTGGGCGAACGCGGGCCCGGCCGCAGCCAGTTGGGCTTCTCCACGGGACCTGGCCCACTGCCCCCGGAACTGCTACCGCCGGAGCCGGAGCCCCCACCCCCGCCGCCGGAACCGCCCCCGCTGCTCCCGCCACCCCCACCCGCACCGCCACCGCCCGCGTCGTCGGAGGGCCTCCACGTCGGCATGCCCCCACCGGAACCGCCGGAACCACCAGAGCCGCCGGAACCCTCCGAACCACCCGAAACACTGGAGTCCCCGGAACCCCCAGAAGCGCTGGAACCACCGGAGCTGTCAGAACCGCCAGAACTGCCAGAACCACCAGAGCCGTCGGATTCCCCCGACCCCCCGCTCCCGCCCCCGTCCTCCCCGCCCCCGGAAACCCCTCCCGACACACTGGTCTCCCCGGACCCTCCGGAGCGGTCGTCCCCGCCTCCCCCGCAGGCCGCCGCCGTCCCGATCACCAGCGTTCCCGCGAGAAGTAACCCCGATACGCGCATCCCGAGTGAGATCGCCATGACGCCCCCCGTTGTCAGGTCACCTCATGATGGGACGAACCTCCGTGCCGGGGAAGCGACTTGGCCCAGGCTGCGAAAGCAGGGGCGAACGGATGCCGGAGGGGGAAAGCGGAACGGCCCGTCCTCGCGGGGAGGATGGGCCGTGGGAGCCGCAACACAGGGCGTAGAACCGCTAGATGACCAACGAGAGCAGCAGGACCAGACCGCCCGCGACCACCGAGATGATGGTCTCCATGATCGACCAGGTCTTGAGGGTCTGGCCGACGTCCAGGCCGAAGTACTCCTTGACCAGCCAGAAGCCCGCGTCGTTGACATGGCTGAAGAAGAGCGACCCGGCGCCGATGGCGAGGACCAGCAGGGCCGTCTCCCCGGTCGACATGCCCTCCGCGAGCGGGGCGACCAGACCGGCCGCGGAGATCGTGGCCACCGTCGCCGAGCCGGTCGCGAGCCGGATCGCCACCGCGATCAGCCAGGCCAGCAGCAGCGCCGGGATCGACCAGTCCTTGGAGATGTCCAGGACCATCTGACCCACACCGGAGTCGATCAGCGTCTGCTTGAAGCCGCCGCCCGCGCCGACGATCAGCAGGATGCCGGCGATGGGCGCGAGACCCTTCTCGACGAGCGGGGAGAGCCGCTCCTTGCCGAAGCCGGCGGGCCGCAGCAAGGTGAAGATGCCCACGAGGACCGAGGCGAGCAGGGCGATCATCGGCGAGCCGACGACGTCGAAGACCCGCTGCACGGTGTTCTCCGGGTCGTCGATCACGATGTCGACGAGGGCCTTGGAGAGCATCAGGACGACCGGCAGGAGAATCGTGGCGAGGGTCGGACCGAAGCCGGGCCGCTTCTCCAGGTCCTCCGAGACCCGCTGCGGGATCATCCGGTCCGGCGCCGGCACGTCCACCCAGCGGGCCGCGTACCGCGAGAACAGCGGCCCCGCGATGATCACCGTCGGGATGGCGACCAGGACACCGAGCGCGAGCGTGACACCGAGGTTGGCGTCGACCGCGTCGATCGCGACCAGCGGGCCCGGGTGCGGCGGCACCAGGCCGTGCATCACCGAGAGGCCCGCGAGGGCCGGGATGCCGATGCGCATCAGCGAGTAGTTGCCGCGCTTGGCGACCATCAGCACGACCGGGATCAGCAGCACCACGCCGACCTCGAAGAAGAGCGGCAGGCCGATCACGGAGGCGATGAGGACCATCGCCCACGGCATCGAACGGCCGCCCGCCTTCGCGAGGATCGTGTCGACGATCTGGTCGGCGCCACCCGAGTCGGCGAGCATCTTGCCGAGGATCGCGCCGAGCGCGATCAGCACGCCCACGCCGGCCACCGTGGTGCCGAGACCGGTGGTGAAGCTGGCGATGGCCTTGTCGAGCGGCGCCCCGGCGACCGCGCCGAGCACGAGCGTGCCGAGGGTCAGCGACAGGAACGCGTGGAGCTTGAACTTCGTGATGAGCAGGACGATGACGGCGATGCCCGCCAGGACGGCGATGCCCAGCTGCGCGTGGCCGGCCGAGGTGATCGGCTCGGGCGCGTCCGCTGCCAGCATCTCGACACTGAGTCTGGTCACGGGGATTCCCTTGCAGGTACGGGGGGTTGCTACGGGGGGGAGGGGGGTTACGGGAGTTCGGTGAGCGCCTTCGCGGCCCGGCCGGTGATCTCCTCGGGGCTGCCCGACACGTCCACCGCGATCCCGGCCTCGTCCTCCTGGAGGGGCTGGAGCGTGGCGAACTGCGAGTCGAGCAGGGCGGTGGGCATGAAGTGCCCCTGCCGATGGGACATCCGGTCCTCGATGAGGGCCCGGTCGCCCGCCAGGTGCACGAAGACGACGCCGGGCGCGGCGGCCCGCAGCCGGTCGCGGTACGACCGCTTCAGCGCCGAGCAGCTGACGACCCCGCCGAGCCCCGCCCGCCCGTGCGCCCACGAACCGATGGCGTCCAGCCACGGCCACCGGTCCTCGTCGGTCAGCGGGGTGCCCGCCGACATCTTGGCGATGTTGGCCGGCGGGTGGAAGTCGTCGCCCTCGGCGTACGGGACGCCGAGCCGCGCGGCGAGCAGCGGGCCGACGGTGGTCTTCCCGGTGCCCGCGACGCCCATGACCACGACGACATGGGGGGTGTTCATCGCTGCCTCGCTGTCTTCTTCGACGCTGTCTTCTTCGACTGTTGTGCACGCAACTGAAACCGATTAGATACGACTATTCAAGAGTCTGTGACAAATAAGTCTGACTTTTTCGCGGTGTGACACGCCCCGTACGCTGAGTGCATGAGCACATCCGGCCGGGGGCTGCACGGCCACGTACTGGAATCCCTCGGCCCCGCGATCACCGCGGGCGAGTACCCGCCGGGCAGCGTTCTGCGCACCGACGAGCTGGCCCAGCGCTTCGACGTCTCACGCTCGGTGATGCGCGAGGCGGTCCGGGTCCTGGAGTCGATGCACCTCGTCGAGTCCCGCCGCCGCGTGGGCGTGACCGTCCGCCCGGCGTCCGAGTGGAACGTCTACGACCCGCAGGTCATCCGCTGGCGGCTGGCCGGCGCCGACCGCCCGCGGCAGCTGCGCTCGCTGACCGTGCTGCGCTCGGCGATCGAGCCGGTGGCGGCGGGCCTGGCCGCGAAGAACGCGACGGCGGAGCAGTGCGCGGAGCTCACCGAGTGCGCGCTCGGCATGGTCGCTCACTCACGCGGACGTCAGCTGGAGGGCTATCTCTTCCACGACATCGCCTTCCACCGGGTGATCCTGCACGCCTCGGGCAACGAGATGTTCGCCCACCTGGGCGACCTCGTCGCGGAGGTCCTCACCGGACGTACCCACCACGAGGTCATGTTCGAGGACCCCGACCCGGCCGCCGTCACCCTCCACGTCCAGCTCGCGGAGGCGATCCGCGGCGGCGACGCGACCCGCGCGGAGGAACTGACCCGCGAGATCACCGTGGGCGCACTCCAGGAACTCGACATCCTGGCGCCCTAGTCACTCCAGGAACTCCCCGTCGACGTACACCCAGGCCCCGTCGACCCGCTCGAACCGACTGCGCTCGTGCAGCGAACCGCCCTTGAAAGAGGCCCGGAACGTCACCGTGCCGGTCGTGTGGAAAGCCGAGCCGTCGGTCGTGGCGAGAATCTCCAGACCCGTCCAGCGCATCCCCGGATCCAGCTCCAGCGAGCCGGGACGGGTCCGGGGGTGCCAGGTACGCACCAGGTAGTCCCGGTGCCCCTTCACGAACGCGCTGTACCGCGACCGCATCAACGCCTCGGCGGTCGGCGCGGCGGCCGTGCCCCGGTGGAAGCGGCCGCAGCACACGTCGTACGCCTCCGGCGAGCCGCACGGACAAAGGGCACGTCGGGCCACGGTCACCCCTGCCTGGTGTTGGTCGGCGGATGCGTGGGCCGCGCCGGGATCTGTGCCGGCAGCGGCGGCAGCGCCGTCCCGTGGACCCACTTCTCGAACACGTCGTCCAGGGGCTCGTCCGCGAAGCGGTTCACGTGGGACCGGAGCGTCGCCGTCGTCACCGCACCGCCCCGGTGCAGCCCCGCCCACCCGCGCAGCATGCGGAAGAACGCCTCGTCGCCCATCGCGCACCGCACCGCGTGCAGCGCGAGGCCGCCGCGCTGGTAGAGCCGGTCGTCGAACATCGTCTTGCGGCCGGGGTCGGCCAGCTTCAGGTCCTGCGGCTGCCCGGACAGCAACCGGTGCGCCACGGCGGCCAGTTGCTGGGCCGTACGGCCCCCCGACCGCTCCGACCACAGCCACTCGGCGTACTTGGCGAACCCCTCGTTCAGCCAGATGTGCCGCCAGTCGGCGATGGACACGCTGTTGCCGAACCACTGGTGCGCCAGCTCGTGCGCCACCAGCCGCTCCGAACCCCGGGCGCCGTCCACGTGGTTGGCGCCGAACAGCGACAACCCCTGGGCCTCGACGGGGACATCGAGCTCCTCGTCGGTCACCACGACCGCGTACTCGTCGAACGGGTAGGGCCCGAACAGCTCCTGGAACAGCTCCATCATCTGCGGCTGCCGCGCGAAGTCCCGTGAGAACTCCGGCAGTAGATGCGCCGGGATGTGCCCGTGCTGTGGCACCCCGCCCGGGCCCGGGTCGCCCAGCAGCACCGTCTGGTACTTGCCGATCGCGAGCCCGACGAGATAGCTGGACGTGGGGGCCGCCTGCTCGTACACCCAGGTCGTCGTGGACGCCTTCGTCGTACGGGTCAACAGCCGCCCGCCCGCCACCACCGCGTACGCCGACGGCGTGGTGACCGAGATCTGGTACGACGCCTTGTCGGCGGGCCGGTCGTTGCACGGGTACCAGGACGGCGCCCCGATCGGCTGGCTCGCCACCAGCGCCCCGTCCTCCAGCTCCTCCCAGCCGAGCCCGCCCCAAGGGCTGCTCACCGGCTTGGGGTTGCCCGCCCAGTGCACCTCGACCGTGAACGCGGCGCCCGGCCGGACCGGCTTGGCCGGGCGGATCCGCAGCTTGCCGCCGCGGTGCGAGTAGTGCGGCTGCCGGCCGTCCACCCGCACCCGGCCGACCTTGAAGTCGGCGAGGTTCAGCGAGAACTCGGCCAGCGGCGAGCGGCCCGCTATGGCGTTGATCCGGGCCGCGCCCGCCAGCCGGTTGGGTGCGGGGCGGTAGTCCAGCGTGAGCTCGTACCGGTGCACCCGGTACCGGGAATCACCGTGGTCCGGGAAGTACGGGTCCGAACCCGCCGCCTGCTGAACTGCCACTGCCGCTTCTGCTCCCTGCGCTGCGTCGCCACTCCAAGCCGCCGGTGCACCGCTCACCGGATCCGAGTGGCCCGCGTTCAGGGACGCCATGCCTCGATCGGGTTGCCGAGCCAGCGGGTGTCGTCCGGGACGGACTCCGCGGCCATGACGAGCGACGCGGGACCCAGCGTGGTGCGGGCCCCGACCGTGCTGCCGGGCAGCACGATCCCGCCAGGGCCCAGTGTGGCGCCCTCACGGAGAACAACAGTATCCGTCCGCAAGATCCGGTCGTGGAAGAGGTGGGTCTGGAGCACACAGCCCCGGTTGACCGTCGACGCGTCCTCAAGGCGTACCAGATCCGTCTCCGGCAGCCAGTAGCTCTCCACCCAGACGCCCTTGCCGATCTTCGCGCCGAGCCCGCGCAGCCACGCCGTCAGCACCGGCGTACCGGGCACGGATCCCGCCAGCCACGGCACCGCGAGCACCTCGACGAAGGTGTCCGCCAGCTCGTTGCGCCACACGAAGCCGCTCCACAGCGGGTGCTCCCCACTGCGGTGCCGCCCCACCAGCAGCCACTTCGCGACGATCGACACGAGCCCCGCGGCCGCACCGGCGGCAAGCAGCACCACGCCCGCCAGCAGCCAGGCCCACGCCCCCAGCACACACAGCGCGGCCACGGTCAGCACCGCGAGCCCCGCTGAGCAGAACACCGGCACGATCCGGCACAGCTCCACAAGACCGCGCGCCCACAGCAGCCGCGCCGGCGGTTCGTACGTCCGGCTCTGGTCGCCCCCGGCCGCGCTGCGCGGCAGCTTCACCGGCGGCAGCCCGAGGTACGACGTGCCCTTCTTCGCCTTCTTCGGCGTCGCCGACAGCACGCCCACCAGACCGCCGTCCGGCACGGTCCGCCCCGGCGCGGTCATCCCGGAGTTCCCGAGGAACGCCCGCCGCCCGATCTCCGCACGCCCTATCCGCACCCAGCCACCGCCCAGTTCGTACGGCGCGGTCAGGGTGTCGTCTGCCAGGAACGCGCCCTCGCCGACCGTCGTCAGGCTCGGCAGCGCGAGCACGGTCGACACCTCGGCACCGCGCCCGATCCGCATCCCGAGCAGCCGCAGCCACACCGGCGTGACCAGCCCGGCGTACAGCGGGAAGAGCGTCTCGCGCGAGCGGTCCATCAGCTGCGTCACGGTCCAGGCCTGCCACCCGATCCGGCTGTGCGTCGGATACGTTCCCTCACGCAGCCCCAGGCTCAGCAGCCGTACGGCGACCAGGAGCAGCAGCGCGTACGCGAGCCCGAAGGCGAGCGTGGCCGGGACCAGGGCCAGGGCGACGCTCGGGACGGTCGGGTCCGCCGGGTCGACGAAGACGCGGGCCGTGAGCAGCGCCGCCCCGGCCGCGAGCACCGGCAGGGCACTGAGCGCGAAGCCCGTGACGCCGTACATCACCCGCCACCACGTGCCCCGCACCGGCCGCTCCTTCGGCCAGTTGCGCTTGGCCTTGCCGAGCTTGACCGCGGGCGCGCCCGCCCAGCGCTGGCCGGTCGGGATCTGCCCGGTCACCGCGGAACCGGGAGCCACCTCGGCCCGCTTGCCGACCCGGGCGCCCGGGAAGAGCATGCTGCGCGTGCCGACGACGGCGTGCGCACCCACCTTGACCTGGCCGATCTCCAGCCGGTCCCCGTCCAGCCACCAGCCGGACAGGTCCACCTCGGACTCCACGGCCGCGCCCCGGCCCAGCTTGAGCATGCCGGTCACCGGCGGCAGCGAGTGCAGATCCACGTCCTGGCCGACCTTGGCGCCCAGCGCCCGCGCGTACCGCTCCAGCCAGGAGCCGGTCAGCGAGGTCGCCCCGCTGAACTCCGCGAGCCGCTCGGCGGTCCAGAGACGGAGGTGGACGCTGCCACCGCGCGGGTGGCGGCCCGGCTGGACGCCCCGCAGGAGCAGCCGCGCCCCGCCCGCCGCGATCGCGAGCCGTCCGGGCGGACTGAAGAGGAGCAGCGCCCCGGCCCCGACCAGCCACCAGGAGGCGCTCGGCAGCCATGCCAGTCCGAGGACATTCCCGAGCGCGGCGAGCGGCACCAGCCACCGCAGCCCGAGCAGCGTGAACAGGGGGAGCAGAACGAGGAGTTGGACCAGCTGAGCCTTCAAGGGCACCGGCGCGATCACCCGCGCGGCCCCGTCGTCCTGCGCAGACTCCTCCAGCCTGCGCGCCAACTTCCGCAGCACGGGCTGCTGGTAGATGTCGAGGACGGCCGCGCTCGGGTAGCGGGTGCGCAGCCGCGTGGTCAACTGGGCGGCGGCCAGGCTGGATCCGCCGATCGCGAAGAAGTCGTCACGGGCACCGGTGACCGGGATGCCGAGGACTTCCGTCCACTGCTCGGCCAGCCACGCCTCGGTGCCGTACAACTCCTCTGTCTTTACGGCGGTTTCGAGCCCCTCCAGCGGCCAGGGCAGGGCGTTGCGGTCGACCTTGCCGGAGGTCCGGGTGGGCAGTTCCGCGACCGGGGCCAGCAACGGCACCAGCGCGGCGGGCAGTTCGGCGCGCAGTTTCTCCACGGCGGCCGCCTGGTCCCAGCCGTCCTGCGTGACGACATACCCGACGAGGAGCTGGTTGCCGCTGCGCGCGGTCCGTACGGCGGCCGCGGCCCCCGCGACACCCGGCAACGCCTGGAGCGCCGCGTCGACTTCACCCAGCTCGATCCGCCGCCCGCCGAGCTTGATCTGCTCGTCGGCCCGTCCGAGGAAGACCAGCCCCTCGGCGTCGGCGCGCACGAGGTCACCGCTGCGGTACGCCCGCTCCCAGCCCAGCGACTCCAGCGGCGCGTACTTCTCCGCGTCCTTCTCGGCGTCCAGGTACCGGGCGAGCCCGACCCCGCCGATCACCAACTGCCCGCTCGCGCCCATCGGCACGGGCTCCCCGGCCTCGTCGACGACGGCCAGCTCCCAGCCGTCCAGCGGCAGCCCGATCCGGATCGGCTCCTCGCCGGTCATCAGCGCGGCACAGGCCACGACGGTCGCCTCGGTGGGCCCGTACGTGTTCCACACCTCGCGCCCCTCGGTGACCAGCCGCTGCGCCAGCTCGGGCGGGCACGCCTCTCCACCGAAGATCAGCAGCCGTACGTCGTTCAGGGCCTCCGGCTCCCACAGCGCGGCCAGCGTCGGCACCGTCGAGACGACGGTGATCTCCTGCTCGACCAGCCAGGGCCCGAGATCGGCACCGCTCCTGACCTGGGAGCGCGGTACCGGCACCAGACAGGCGCCGTAGCGCCAGGCCAGCCACATCTCCTCGCAGGAGGCGTCGAAGGCGACCGACAGCCCCGCCGCTCCAGGGCGCCCGGGCGGAGGTTGGTGACGAACACGTCGGCGCGTTCCAGCAGCCGCTCCAGTACGTCCTTGCCCTCCGGCGAGCGCAGGTCGAGGACGATCCCGCGCTTGCCGCGGTTGTCGGTCTCGAACGGGGGAGCGCCGTCGATGTCCTGCCCGACATGCTTGAGCGTGTAGCGGTTGGGGTCGCCGGTCGGCGCCTCCACCTTCACCACGTCCGCGCCCCAGTCGGCGAGCATGGTGGCCGCGGCCGGTGCCGCCACCCACATGCCCAACTCGACTACGGAATAGCCCTCAAGTGGCCGCACGGCCCACCTCCAGATCAGTCGGGACGTCTCAACACCCCTGCTCAAAACCCCCGTTCAACACCCCTGCCGTACGCCTGCTACACGCCGCGGAAGTCGCCCGGTCGGCGTTCCCGGAAGGCCTTGAGTCCCTCGGCCCGGTCCTCGGTGCTGAACAGCACCGCGACGGTCTCGCGCTCGTACGCGATCGCCGCCTCCAGGTCCATGCCGAGCCCGTAGTCGATGAGCCGTTTTCCGGCCGCGAGCGCGAGCGGGGCCCCGGCGGTGAGCTTCGCGGCCAGGGCTTCGGCGGTCTTGAGCGCGCCGCCGGGTTCGGCGAGTTCGTTGACGAGTCCGAGCGCGTGCGCCCGCTCCGCGTCGATCGGCTCGCCGGTGAGGATCATCTGCTTGGCGATCGCGGGCGGCAGGAGGCGGGGCAGCCGCTGGGTGCCGCCCGCGCCCGGCAGGACGCCGAGCTTCATCTCGGGCAGGCCCAGCCGGGTGCCGCGCTCGGCCACCCGCAGGTCGCAGGCGAGAGCCAGCTCCAGGCCGCCGCCGAAGGCGAACCCGTGGAGGGCGACGACCGACGGCTTGGGGAAGTCCTCCAGGAGCGCGAACGCCTCGGTCAGGCGCCCCACGAAGGCCCGGAACTGCCCGGGTGTCGTGAACGACTCGATCTCACCGAGGTCGGCACCGGCCGAGAAGGCCCGTCCCGCACCGGTGACGACCAGGGCGCGCACGTCGTCGTTGTCGCGGAGGTCGGCGAGAGCCTGCTTCAGCTGGTCGGCGGTCTCGGATCCCAGGGCGTTGAGCTGCCCGGGCCGGTCGAGCGTCAACACGGCGATTCCATCGCGGAGTTCAGTACGCAGCACGTCGCTCACCTCAGACCATCGTCAGTCCGCCGCTGACCGAGAGCGTCTGCCCGGTCATGTAGGCGGCGTCGTCGGACGCGAGGAAGGCCACCACACCGGCGATCTCGTCGGGCCGGGCGACGCGGCGCAGCGGGATGGCCCGCACGGTCGCGTCGTACATCTTCTGGCTGTAGTCGGCGACCTGGCCGAGCAGGGCGGTGTCGGTCGGACCCGGGCAGACGCTGTTGACGGTGATGCCGTGCCGGGCGACCTCGCGGGCCAGCGCCTTGCCGAAGGCGATGACCCCGCCCTTCGTCGCGGAGTACACCACCTCGCCGGACGAGCCGACGCGGCCGGCGTCCGAGGCGATGTGCACGATCCGGCCGCCCCCGCTCTCGATCATCGAGTCCAGAACGGCCCGGGTCACCGTGATCGTGCCGCGCAGATTGACGTCGATGATCCGGTTCCAGGTGTCCTCGGCGCTGTCGACGAAGCGGCCGATGACGTCGACGGCCGCGTTGTTGACCAGGACGTCCACCGGACCGAGCTCGACGGTCACCCGCTCCACGGCCGCGTGCACGGCCGCGCTGTCGGAGATGTCCGCGCCGACCCCCGTCGCCCGCACCCCGTACCGCTCGACGAGTCTGCCCGCGACCTTGGCGGCGGCCTCAGCGTCCAGGTCGCAGACGGCGACCGCGGCTCCCTGGGCGGCGAGCCGGTCGGCGATCGCCTCGCCGATGCCGCGTCCCGCTCCGGTGACGAGTGCCACCTTGTCCCGTACGCTCACGCGCCCTCCCTCGCCCAGGTCTGGATACAGCGCTATCGTATAACTACTTCAGCTAAATAAGCGAGATGCCTGAGTGGAGTCGAGCATGCGCCGAACGATCTTCACCGAGGAACATGAGCTGTTCCGCGAGACCGCCCGCACCTTCTACCTGCGCGAATGCGCCCCGTACGCCGAGCAGTGGGAGCGCGACGGTCAGGTGAGCCGGGCCGCGTGGGCGGCGGCGGGCAAGGCCGGACTCATCGGCTGGCAGTTCCCCGAGGAGTACGGCGGCCAGGGCGTCCGGGATTTCCGCTACAACGCCATCATGGCCGAGGAGATGGCGGCCACCAGCTCGGTCGGCATCGGACTCGGGTTGCAGAACGACGTCCTGCCGCCCTATCTGATGAACCTCACCACACCTGAGCAGAAGGCTCGCTGGCTCCCCGGGGTGATCAGCGGCGAGACGATCTGCGCGCTCGCGCTGTCGGAGCCCTCCGCCGGGTCCGACCTCAAGGCCATTCGCACCACCGCCCGCCGGGACGGCGACGAGTGGGTGATCGACGGCTCCAAGACCTTCATCACCAACGGCATCCTGGCCGACCTGGTGATCGTCGCCTGCAAGACCGACCCGGAGGCCGGCCATAAGGGCATCAGTCTGATCGTCGTCGAGCGCGGAGCCGAGGGCTTCGAGCGCGGACGCAAGCTCGACAAGGTCGGCATGAAGGCCCAGGACACCGCTGAGCTGTTCTTCCACGAGGTCCGTGTTCCCGCCGAGAACCTCATCGGAGAGGAGGGCCGCGGTTTCTACCACATGATGGGTAACCTCCCCACCGAACGGCTGGCCATCGCCGTCTCCTCTCTTGCGGCCGCCGAGCGGGCCTACGTGCTGGCGCTGGACTACGCCAAGACACGCACCGCCTTCGGGCAGCCCATCGGGGAGTTCCAGGCCAACCGGTTCGCGCTCGCCGACATCAGGGCGAAGCTGAACGCCGCCCGCGTGTACCTGGACGGCTGCATCATGGCCCTGATCCAGGGCGAACTGACCCCCGACGAGGCCGCCGCCGCCAAGTACTGGACCTCCGAGACCGGCTGGGAGGTCATCGACCGCTGCATGCAGCTCTTCGGCGGCTACGGATACGTCAACGAGTACGAGATCGCGCGCATCTGGCGCGATGCCCGGGTCCAGCGGGTCTTCGGGGGGACCTCGGAGATCATGCTGGAGATCATCGGGCGGTCGCTGGGTCTTTAGGCCGCGACCCGGAGCCCCGTAGGCCGCGACCCGGAGCCCTGAACTTATTGACTAGCTTGGCTTAATAGGTTAGCTATTTAACCTGGATGTGCGCAGTGTCGCGCGGTCTCTAGGAGGTACCCGTGGTCACGGTCGATGTGGAGCTGCACCAGGAAAGAGCGGAGCGCGACCTGCCGCAGCCGCGCCTGGTCATCGGCGGCAAGGACGTCACCGACACCAGCGGTGGTCTGTACGAGCACCGCAACCCGGCCACCGGTCTCGTCCAGGCCCACATTCCGCTGGCCGGGCCCACCGAGGTGGACCAGGCGGTCGCGGCCGCCCGCCAGGCCTTCGAGGTGTGGGGCACCATGCGCCCCGCGGAGCGCCGCCGACTGCTCACCCGCTTCGCCGGGCTCCTGCGCGACCACATCCCCGACTTCGCGGCGATCTGCCCGCTGGAGAACGGCGTGTGCATCGGCGGCTGGGCGGAGAACGTCGGACCGCACGTCGCCGAGTGGACCGAGTACTACGCGGGCTGGGCCGACAAGATCGAGGGCATGGTCGGTGCGGCCTACAGCCCGCACGAGAACGTCGAGTACACCATCGCCGAGCCGTACGGCGTCATTGGCCACATCATCACCTGGAACTCGCCCGCGCTGTCGCTGGCCATGAAGGTCCCGCCGTCGCTCGCCGCCGGCAACACCGTGGTCATCAAACCGGCCGAGTCCACACCGTTCTCCGCGCTGCTCTTCGCCGACCTGGCCCGCGAGGCCGGCATCCCCGAGGGCGTCGTCAACGTCGTCACCGGGCTCGGCGACGCGGGATCGGCCCTGGTGACCCACCCCGGCGTCGACAAGATCTCCTTCACCGGCGGCCCCGCCACCGCGCGCCGCATCATGGCCGACGCAGCGCTGAGCCTCAAGCCGGTCGTGTTCGAGCTGGGCGGCAAGTCCGCCAACCTCCTCTTCGCCGACACCGACCTGGACACCGTCGTCCCGTACTGCGCGGCCTTCGCCATGAGCAACACGGGCCAGGGCTGCGCCCTGCCCACCCGGCTCCTGGTGGAGCGCCCGATCTACGACGAGGTCATCGCGCGGGTCACCGGGGTGATCGCCCACCTTCCCGTGGGCGACCCGCTCGACCCGACGACGTACATAGGACCCCTCATCAACGCGGCCGCCCGCGACCGCGTCCAGGGAATGGTCGACAAGGCGGTCGGGGACCGTGCCGGGCGGCTCGTGTACGGCGGCGAACGCATCGACTCAGACGGCTACTTCGTGACTCCGACCGTCTTCGCGGACGTCGACAACCGCAGCGACCTCGCCCAGCAGGAGATCTTCGGACCGGTCCTGGCCATCACCCCGTTCGACACCGAGGACCAGGCCGTCGCCCTGGCCAACGACACCGAGTACGGCCTGTCCGCCTACATCCAGTCCCGCGACATCGCGCGCGTCAACCGCCTGGTGCCGCGCCTGAAGGCGGGGACGGTCTATGTCAACCCCGGGCCGAATCCCATCACTTCGCCTGCCACACCGTTTGGTGGCGTCGGCATCAGCGGGTTCGGGCGGGAAGGCGGCAAGGCCGGTCTGGACGAGTTCATCAACGTGAAGGGCGTCGGCATCGGCCGCGTCTGACCAACTTTGGGAGCAACGACGTGCCGAGTTTTTCCGGGGGAGAACCCCCAGACCCCCGCGTCCGCCGTCTGACGTTCGGCGACATCATCCGTGAGCACCGACGGTCCTTCCCCGACGCAGTCGCCCTCGTCGACGGCGACGTCCGGCTGACCTGGCCCCAGTTGGACGAGCGCACCAACCGACTCGCAGGCGCCCTCACGGACGCGGGCGTCGGCTCCGGCGACCGCATCCTGTGGCTGGGCCAGAACTCCTTCCGGATCTGGGAGCTGCTCGGCGCCGCCGCGAAGATCGGCGCCATGGTCTGCCCCGGCTACTGGCGCTGGGCAGCACCCGAGATGGCCTTCGCCGTCGAGGACTTCGACCCCAAGGTCGTCGTCTGGCAGGACGAGGAGATCGGCGACACGGTCGCCAAGGCGCGCGCCGAACTCGGCAGCGACCACCGGGCGTTGTGGCTGCGGCACGACGCCGAGGGCGCCGACTCCTACGAGTCCTTCCTCGCCTCCGGGTCGCCCGAGGACCCGGTCGCCGACGTCGACCCCGACTCCGCGCTCCTGGTCATCTACACCGCGGCGATCTCCGGCCGGCAGTCCGGCTCGATGCTCTCGCACCGCAACCTGCTCGCCATGGGCGCGAGCGCCGCCTGGATGGGGGACATCGGCACGGAGACGTCCTTCCTCGGCGCCGGTCCCATGTTCCACATCGGCAACTACCAGTTCTGGGGCGTCCCGGCCTTCGTCCACGGCGGCAAGAACGTGGTCGTGCGCCGCGTGGTCGCCGAGGAACTGCTCCCGCTGCTGGCGGGCGAGAAGTGCACCCACGCCTACCTGATGCCCCCGACCATCGCCCAGCTCGTCGCCCTCAACCGCGAGGCAGGACACGACCTCTCCCACCTGCGCGCGAGCGTCGCCGCACAGCTCTGGGAGGGCACCGTCCCCACCGACCAGAGCCGCTTCACCCGCAACGGCGGCGGCATGGGCCGCGGTTACGGGCAGACCGAGGTGACCGGCTTCGCGGTGACCGGCGCCTACGGCGACGCGGGCACCGGCAACGCGGGACGCCCCGGCCCCTTCACCGCCGTACGCATCCTGGACGGCACCGGCAAGGAGTGCGCGGTCGGCGAGGCCGGCGAGATCTGTGTCCGCGGTGACCTCGTGCACCTCGGCTACTGGAACCGGCCCGAGATCAACGAGGAACGCTTCCGCTTCGGCTGGTGGCACACCACCGACCTCGGCCGGCGCGAGCCCGACGGCACGATCAGCTTCCTCGGGACGACGACCCGCATGCTCAAGTCGGCCGCGGAGAACATCTTCCCGGCCGAGGTGGAGAACTGCATCGAGTCCCACCCCGCGGTGAAGGAGGCGGCAGTGATCGGCGTGCCCAACGAGCGCTGGGCGCAGGACGTCAAGGCCGTCGTGGTGCTCCAGCCGGGTGCCGACCCGGTCACCGCGGCGGACGTCATCGAGCACTGCCGGGCGCGCATCGCCTCGTACAAGAAACCGAAGACGGTCGAGTTCGTCGACGCCCTGCCGCGCACCAAGGACTACGCCAAGGACTACGAGGTGCTCGACGAGCGCTTCGGCGGTGGCGGCTATCCCGGCGGCGACACGCTCGGCGCGGGGCGGTGACCTCGTGAACGGCCGCCAGCCCGTGGTCGTCGGCGTGCACGCCACCGAACAGGCACTGACCCTGCCCGACCGCGACGCCATGGACCTCGCCCTGGAAGCGGTACGCGGCGCGATCGCCGACGCCGGACTCACCCCGGCCGACGTCGACGGCGCCCAGGTCGACTGGCCCGGCCCCGGCGGCGTACCCGGCGAGGGCAGCTCCTGGGCGCGGATGCTCGGCCGGGACCTGCGCTGGACCAGCGACTCGATGCTCGACAACGCCGGCTCACGAGGCCTGCTGAAGGCGGCCGCCGCCGTCAGCGCCGGATACGCGGACACCGTCGTCGTCGGCGGCTGCAAGCTGGTCTCGCGGGGAGCCGGTCCCGTCGGGGCCGGGGTACCCCTGGAGTTCGCCGACGTGTGGGGCAGCTATGTCGTCGCCCAGTTCGCGCTGGTGGCGGCACGGCACATGCACGAGTACGGCACGACCTCCCGTCAGCTCGCTGAGGTCGCCGCCACCATCCGCAACAACGGCACCACCAACCCGGAGGCGATGATGTACGGCCGCGGGCCGTACACCGCCGACGACGTCCTCGCGTCCCGGATGGTGGCCACGCCCTTCCACCTGCTGGACTGCTGCATCGTCGGCGAGGGCGGCGCCGCACTCGTGGTCACCACCGCCGAACGGGCCCGCGACCTGCCGCAGCCGCCCGTCGCCGTCCTCGGCGGCGGCATGGAGTACCACCAGGCCGCGTACGCCAATCCGGCGCTGTACCGGGAGGTCGGCCAGCTCGGCCGGGATGCCGCGACCCGCGCCTACGCCATGGCGGGCGTCGGCCCGCAGGACGTGGACGTGTTCTCCCTGTACGACCCCAACTCCTTCGAGATCATCCGGCAGTTGGAAGCACTCGGTCTGTGCGGGGAGGGCGAGGGCGGGCCACTGGCGGCCAGTGGTGCCATCGCCGTCGGCGGCAAGCATCCCGTCAACCCCGACGGGGGCTGTCTGTCGTACGCCTGGAACGGGACCCAGCAGATGACGCTCAAAGTCGTCGAGGCCGTACGGCAGTTGCGCGGCACCGCCGTGCACCAGGTCGAGGGCGCCGAGCTCGCGGTCGTCGGCAACGCCGGATCCGGCGCGCAGCACTACGAGATGAGCCTGCTGGGGAGGGCGCGATGAGCCGGCCCGTGCCCGTCCCCACCGACCTGTCCGCACCCTTCTGGGACGCGGCCCGACGCGGCGACCTGGTCGTCCCCTACTGCCCGAGCTGCGACCTGCGCTTCTTCGTCCCCGAGCCCGTCTGCCCCGGGTGCATGGCCGCGGGCTGGCATTACGTGGCGAGCACGGGCCGGGGGGCCGTCTACTCCGTGACCGTGGTGCACCGCGCTCCCGGCCCCGGCTTCGACACGCCCTTCGCGCTCGCCGTGATCGACCTCGACGACGGCGCCACTCTGCTCTCCCACGTGGACGCCGGCGATCCGGACGCCGTGGCCATCGGCATGCGGGTACGCGTCGACTTCCGGCCCCTCACGGACGAGATCACGCTGCCCTGGTTCGTACCGGAGTCCTGAGGCTCGTGCGCGGCGCGCTCGTTCTAGAGTCGAACTCGGTAACCTAGTTCAATCAGTTATCTAGTAGAGTGGACCGTCTACCCGGTGCTCGGGCCCTGTCCCGCACCCGTGGGCGGACGGAGGTGGCCCGGTGACGCGTACGACAGGGCAGCAGGGCGGCGGGGGCGTGAATGGTGTCAAGGTCCGCGTCCCCAAGATGGCCGAGCTGGTGGCGGCACAGCTGCGCCGCAAGATCGTGCGCGGAGAACTGGCCGAGGGCGAGGCGCTCCCGGCCGAGTCGGCGCTCATGGCGGAGTTCGCCGTCTCCC
The DNA here is from genome assembly GCF_040643855.1 of Streptomyces sp. NPDC047072. Taxonomy (NCBI): domain Bacteria; kingdom Bacillati; phylum Actinomycetota; class Actinomycetes; order Kitasatosporales; family Streptomycetaceae; genus Streptomyces; species Streptomyces sp. NPDC047072. The sequence goes on from NZ_JBEYVC010000023.1 coordinate 29,003, forward strand.
GCCCCACGCTGCGCGAGGCGTTCCGCGTGCTGGAGTCGGAGTCGCTCATCAGCGTGCGCCGGGGCGCCCGGGGCGGGGCACGGGTGCAGATCCCGGAGGGCACGGTCGCGGCCCGGTACGCCGGCGTGGTCCTCGAATACCGCGGCACGACCCTCAAGGACGTCTACGACGCCCGTACGGTCATCGAGGCACCGTGCGCCGGACTGCTGGCCGAGGAACGCACGGACGAGGACCTGGAGCGGCTGCGGGCCGCGGTCGCCGAGGCCGAGGCGCTGATGGACGACCCCTCGGCCTTCATCCGTGCCCACATGGAGTTCCACGCCCTGGTCGTCGAACTGGCGGGCAACGAGACGCTGAGCGTCCTCAACGGCATGGTCCGGCACATCATCGACCAGGCGAACTGGTCCCACGTCGACCTGGACGCGGGCAGCCCCGAGAACATCAGGGCCAACCGCCGGGGCTTCCGGGCCCACGGCGCGCTGGTCGAACTGGTCGCCCAGCGCCGGGCCGAGGCCGCCGAGGAGCTGTGGCGCCTGCATCTCCAGGAGGCCGAGGACTACCTGCTGCAGAACAGGTCCATGACCACCGTCCTGGACCTGCTCGGCTGACGCGACGTCACGTGCCGTGGAGTTCCTCGACGATGGGCTCCCACACCTCGGCGTCGATCTCGTACGCCGTGTAGAAGGACACCCGGTCGACCAGCGCCCCGTACCGGCGCCGGATCTCGCCCGCGACCCGCTCCGGTTCCGCCACGACCGCGAAGGTGTGCAGCACCTCGTCGTCGACGAGGCCGCTCATCGCCTCCCACTTGTCCTCGCGCCGGGACGTCGACAACGCGTGCAGCTCGTCGCCGAGTTCGCCCCAGCCGTGCAGCTCCAGCACCCCGCGGTAGGCGGGTGTGCTGCCGTAGAAGGCGACCTGGGCGCGGGTGCCGTCGATCGCGCGGGTCATCTCCTCCTCCGTGCGGCCGGTCGCGGTCAGCAGCAGATGGGAGACGGCGAAGTCGGCCCGCGTACGGCCGGACGCGGCAAGACCCGCCTCCACGGTCGGCAGGGTCACCTCCCGCAGGTACCGCTCGGTGGTGAAGCCGTGCGCGAGGAGCCCGTCGGCGACCTCGCCCGCCACCCGGGTCATCGCCTGGCCGACCGCGGCCACGAACACCTTGGGCGCGCCGCCGGGAGCGGGTGGGGGAGAGAAGAAGGGCGACATCAGGGTGTGCGAGTAGAAGTCGCCGCGGAAGTTCAGCTTCTCGCCCTCGTTCCAGGCGGCCCAGATCGCGTGCAGCGCGCTCACGTACTCGCGCATGCGGGCCGCGGGCCGGCTCCACGGCATGTCGAAGCGCCGCTCGATGTGCGGCTTGATCTGGCTGCCCAGACCGAGCGAGAAGCGTCCGCCCGCGTAGGTCTGGAGGTCGTGCGTGGTGTACGCGAGTTGCATGGGGGAGCGGGCGAAGGCGACCGCGATGGCCGTGCCGACCTCAAGCCGGTCGGTGTGCTCGGCCGCCAGCACCAGCGGCAGGAAGGGGTCGTGCTTGGACTCCGACGCCCACAGACCGTCGTAGCCGGCCTTCTCATGGTGCCGGGCCTCCTCCACGACCTCCGTGGTGCTCCACACGTTGAGCTTGCCGTCGACCTTCATGCCGCTCCCTTGTCCTGTTCCGTTTCCATGCCGATGCGCCGTGCGAGCAGCTCCCGGTGGTACGCCGGATCGCCGAACAGCAGCTGTGACGTCTTGGCCCGCTTCAGGTAGAGGTGGGCCGGGTGCTCCCAGGTGAAGCCGATGCCGCCGTGCACCTGGATGTTCTCCTGCGTGGCCTGTACGCACGCGTCGGAACAGAACGCCTTGGCCAGGCTCGCCACGGCGGGCAGCTCCGGGTCCTCGTTCTCCGACGCGAGCAGGGCGTAGTGAGCGGCGGCGCGCGCCGACTCCACCTCCAGCAGGACGTCGGCCAGCAGGTGCTTGACGGCCTGGAAGGAGCCGATGGGTCGCCCGAACTGGTGGCGCACCTTGGCGTACTCCACCGCCATGTCGAGCGCGCGGGAGGCCACCCCGACCTGCTCGGCGGTCAGCGCCACCGCGGCCCGGTCGAGCACCTCCGACACCAGGTCCCAGCCGTCGCCGTGCGTACGCAGCCGGGTCGCCGGTACGGCCTGGTAGTCGAGGCGGGCCTGGCGGCGGGTCGGGTCGATGGTGGGCAGTGGTGCCCGGGTCAGTCCGGCCGCGTCGCCCTCCACGCAGAACACCCCAACGCCGTCGTCGGCGCGGGCGACGGTGAGGACGACATCGGCGGTGGCACCGTCCAGGACGAACATCTTGTGCCCGGTGAGCAGCCAACTCCCGTTGCTCTCACGGGCGGTGAGCCGGACCCCGGTCTCGTCCCAGCGGGCGGAGTCCTCGGTCAGGGCCAGTGTCCCGACCAGCTCACCGGAGGCCAGTCCCGGCAACAGGCGCTTGCGGGCCTCCTCGTCGGCGCAGCGCAGCAGCGTGGTCGTCGCCAGCACGGCCGAGGACAGGAACGGCGCACACAGCAGCGCACGGCCCATCTCCTCCATCACCACGCCCACTTCGACCGGCCCGCACCCGGCGCCCCCGTACTCCTCGGGGACCGCGAGGCCCTGCAACCCGAGTTCCGTCCCCATCCGGCGCCACAGCGCCCGGTCGAAGCCCTCGGGCGTCTCCATCAGGCGACGCGTCTCCGTCTCGGGCGAGGTGTCGGCCAGGAACGCCCTTACGGTGCGCCCCAGTTCCTCCTGCTCCTCGCTGAACGCGAAGTCCATGCCTCAGCCCTCCCCGGCGGTCCGGCGGCGCGCGCGGGACGCGATGATCTTCTCGACGACGGCGATGTGGTCCGGCGAGTGCATGGTCTCCTGCTCGGCGAGCAGGGCGGGTTCGAGCACGGTGGCGAGCGCCTGCTCCAGGTGCAGGTTCACCGCGCGCTTGGTCTCGCGCAGCGCCTGCGCGGGCAGGGCGGCCAGCCGTCCGGCGAGGTCCATCGCCTCGTCCAGGAGCTTGTCCTTGGGCACGGCCCGGTTGGCGATGCCCAGCCGGACCGCCTCCTCGGCGCTCACCCGGTCGCCGAGGAACAGCAGTTCCTTCGCGCGGGTCAGTCCGACGAGGAGAGGGAGGACGAGGGCACCGCCGTCGCCCGCCACCAGTCCGACCTGTACGTGCGGGTCCGCGAGATAGGCGTCGTCGGCGATGAGGACGAGGTCGCTCAGCAGGGCCAGACTGCAACCCAGGCCCACCGCGGGCCCGTTGACCGCCGCGATGACCGGCAGCGGGCAGCGCACCATCCCGGTGATGATCCGCCGCGCCTCGTCGACGTTCTGCTCCCGGAAGGCGCGGTCGCGCTGGACCCGGGTCATGATGTCGAAGTTGCCCCCGGCGCTGAACGCCCGGCCGCGGCCGGTGAGGACGACCACCCGGGCCTCGGGGTCGTCGGCGAGGGAGTCCCACACCGAGGCGAGACCCGCGTGCAGCTCCTCGCTCATCGCGTTGAGCTGGTCCGGTCGGTTCAGCTCGATCAGCCGGACTGGCCCGACGGCCGTCACCAAGAGGTCCGTCATCTCCACCGCCATCAGTCATCATCGAACGAGTCAGTAGAGTTGAATGCTATAACTAATTAAGCTTTCTGGAAACGGCTCGCCGGAGTGACGGAGGACGCGTATGCCGCAGCAGGAGTACGACACCGTGCGGGCCGAGGTGGCGGACCAGATCCTCACTGTCACCCTCAACCGGCCCGAGAAACTCAACGCCTTCAACCCGCAGATGATGACCGACCTGCTCGACGTGCTTGACGCGGCCGATGCCGACGACGAGATCCGCGTGATCGTGGTGACCGGCGCCGGGCGCGGCTTCTGCGCGGGCGCCGACGTCAGCTCCGGCGGCTCCTCCTTCGACCACCGTAAGGCGGGCGCCTGGCACCGGGACACGGGCGGCCGGGTCGCCCTGCGGATCTTCTCCAGTACCAAGCCGGTCATCGCGGCGATCAACGGCCCGGCGGCGGGTGTCGGGGCCAGCATGACCCTACCCATGGACATCCGCCTGGCCTCGACCTCGGCGAAGTTCGGCTTCGTCTTCGCCCGCCGCGGCATCGTGCCGGAATCGGCGGCGAGCTGGTTCCTGCCCCGGGCCGTTGGCATGCAGAAGGCCATGGAGTGGGTGGCCACGGGTCGCGTCTTCGGCCCGGACGAGGCACTCGCGGCCGGGCTGGTCCGCTCCGTGCACCCGCCGGAGGAGCTGCTGCCGGCGGCGGACGCACTCGCCCGGGAGATCGCCGAGAACACCTCCGCGATCTCTGTCGCCCTCTCCCGCCAGATGATGTGGCGGATGCTGGGCGAACCCCACCCGATGACCGCCCACCGGCTCGACTCCCGGATCATGAGCCAGATCGGCGGCGGCCCGGACTCGGTGGAGGGCGTCCAGTCGTTCCTCGCCAAACGGCCGCCCGCGTTCCCGGGCCGGGTCAGCAAGGACATGCCACCCCTGTATCCCTGGTGGCAGGAGGAGGAGTTCCGCCCCCTGGAGGATCGGGCACCGGCACCGGAGGGCCAGGCATGACGACGTTCGACTACATCGTGGTGGGCGCGGGGTCCGCGGGCTGTGTGCTCGCGAACCGTCTCTCCGAGGACCCGAAGACGTCCGTCCTGCTGATCGAGGCGGGCGGCCGGGACGCCACCCCGCTGATCAGGATGCCCAAGGGGTTCGGCAAGCTGCTGGGCGATCCCCGGTTCGCCTGGCACTACCCGGTCGAGCCGGTGGGCCCGAGCCGCCGCGTCGAGCACTGGGTCCGCGGCCGGACGCTCGGCGGATCCAGCTCGGTCAACGGCATGGTCTACAACCGCGGTGACCGCGCCGACTACGACGAGCTGGAGCGGCTCGGCAACCCCGGCTGGGGCTGGGACACCATGCTGCCGGTCTTCCGGCGGATCGAGGACAACGCGCTCGGCGCCTCCCCGGCCCGGGGCGCGGGCGGCCCGCTGCACGTCTCCACCGCACCGCGGCCGGAGCCGCTCTGCGAGGAGGTGATCGCCGCCGGGACCGGACTCGGCTGGCACCGCACCTACGACCTGAACGCGAGCGACGACGAACGCATCGGCTACGCCATGGCCACCATCAAGAAGGGACAGCGGTTCAGCGCCGCCCGCGCCTTCCTGCACCCCGCCGCGGACCGGCCCAACCTGACCGTGGCCGTGGACACCGGCGTGACGCGCGTCCTCGCCGAGCACGGCAGAGCTGTCGGCGTGCGCACCCGCAGCCACGGTAGGGAGACCGACCTCCGGGCGCGGCGCGAGGTGATCCTCTCCGCAGGCAGCATCGCCACGCCCAAGATCCTCCAGCTGTCCGGCATCGGCCCGGCCGAGACGCTGAAATCGGCGGGCGTCGACGTCCTGGTCGACAGCCCGCACGTGGGCGGCCGGATGCGCGAGCACCGGTGTTTCGTCGTCCAGTACCGGCTGAAGGACGACCTCGGCTACAACAAGGCGCTCAGCACCCCGCTGCGGCAGGCCCTGTCGGGGGCGAGATATCTGGCCACCCGCCGTGGACCGCTGGCCGCGCCCGCCTTCGATGTCATCGCCTTCTTCAAGACCCGCCCCGAACTCGCCCGACCGGACGCCCAGTTGCTGATCGCGCCGGTGTCCCTGCTGCCTGACGTCCCCGGCAAGGAGACCGGCGTGGAACGCGAGCCTGGAGTGATGGGCCTCGGCTACATCCTGCGGCCGACCGCCGAGGGCGGCCTGCACATCACGTCGGCCGACCCCGACGCCCCTCTGACCATCACGCCGAACTACTACGGCTCCAACCACGACCGCACGGTGGGAACCGCCCTCTTCCGGCGCATGCGGGAACTCTTCGGGACCGAGCCGATCGCCGGCCGGATCATGACCGAGACGCTGCCGGGCCCCGGCGTGCGCGAGGACCGGGAGATCATCGACGCCGGTCTCGACCAGGGACGCTGCGGCTACCACGCCATCGGCACCTGCGCCATGGGCCCGGCCGAGGGCGACGTCGTCGACGGCCGGCTGCGGGTACGCGGCATCGAGGGCCTGCGGGTCGTCGACTGCTCGGTCATGCCGACCATGGTGTCCGGCAACCTGAACGCACCGATCATGGCCATGGCCTGGAGGGCGGCCGACCTCATCCAGGACACGGTCTGATCCCGTACCGGGAGATCTGGCCGAAACATTGTCGTAGTTTGTTTGACCTGTTAGCGTCCGGTCGGCGGACATTCAGTTGAATGCGCTAAACCATTCACCGCTGGACGGTAGCCATGAGCGATGGTTTCCTGCATGAATCCCTTCGCTGTGTCGACTGGGGGGTCGCCACGGCGGACACCATCGCGGCACCTCTGCCGCCCCTGCCGGAACGCGGCGGGCACTTCCGGCAGTGGACCGACGACCTCAAGCAGCTGACCGGCATCGTCGCGGACACCCACCGCATGGTCGCCGGATGGCCGCAGCTCCAGCCCGACGGCCCCAGCAGCTGGGACCGGGGCGCCCTGGACCGCTGCGACCGTGCGCTCGACGCACTGCTCGCGCAGGGCACCCGGCCCGCCCTCACCCTGCTCGACCGCTCACTGCCACCGTGGCTGGACGCCGCCGGCGGCTGGCTCGCCCGCGACACCGCCGAGCACTTCGCCGCCTTCGCCGCCGAACTCGGCCGCCGTTTCGGCGACCGGGTGGAACGCTGGATCACCTCCACCGACATCGCAGGCCCCACGCTCGCCGACCACGTGGCCGGAATGTACCCCCCGAACCGGGGCGCGGGCCGGGCCGGACTGCCCGCCGTCCACCACATCCTGCTCGCCAACGGGCTCGCCACGCAGGCCCTCAGGGCCACCGGCGCACGAGGCCGCATCGGCACCACGGTCACCCTCGTGGGCGGCTACCCGGCCACCGACGACCCCTACGACCGTCTCGCCCTGGAACGCCTGGAGTGCTGGACCAACCGGCTCTTCCTCGACCCCCTGCTCCTCGGCGAGCACATGGTGACCGAGGACGGCGACTCACCGGTCGACGACACCGGCTGTGTGCGCCCCGGCGACCTGGAGACCATCGCCACCGAGCAGGACCTGCTGGGCCTGTCCTGGCACACCCCGTTCCGCGTCACCGCGCCCGAGAACCTGCCCCGCGTGCTGCCGACGAGAACCTGCCAGAGCGCCCTCAACGAGGTGAACCGCCTGCTCGTGGGCCTGGGCTTCGCCATCGTCCCCTTCGACGACGTGGAGACCACCGCCTACGGCTGGCCGATCATCCCCGAAGGACTCGCCGACGCCGTCGCCGGCCTCTACGAGCTCTACGGCGACGCGCTGCCGCCGCTGTCCGTGATCGACAACGGGATGGGCGACCTGGATCTCGTCGACGCCACGGGACACAGCGACGACGAGCGGCGCCGGGCCCTGCTGCGCGCCCGCCTCTCCTGGCTGGCCGGACTCACGGCGGCCGGTGTACGGGTGTGCGGCTACGAGTACTGGTCGGTCCTGGACAACCTGGAGGCCAAGTTCCGCTACACCCGCCTGTACGCGATGGCGGTCCCGGACCACGAGGCCCCGCCGCGCCCCTCGATCCCCTCCGACTGGCTGCATCACGGCGCCTTCGCCGACGCGGCCGTACCGGAAGGGGGGCGGCCCATCGGCCTGAGTCTGGTGCCGGCCGCGCCTCGGACTCAGGACAGCACGACCTCGTAGCCCGGACGGCCGCGGCTCAGGACGCCGGAGCCTCGTAGTCCCTCCCGCGGATCAGCCGCACCGGCGTGTAAACGAGAACCTCCTCGTCCCGCTGGTTGCGTACCGTGATCCGGCTGGTCACCACGCCCCGGCCCGGCTTGCTGGAGGGCCGGGACCCGGTGGTCTCCACGACGGCGTACACGGTGTCGCCGACGTACACGGGACCCAGCACGTCGAGTTCCATGTGCAGGAAGGCGAGGCCCGTGCCGTGCAGCACGTTCGTCTGGAGGACGAGGCCCTCGGCGAGGCAGTACGTCAGTCCTCCCGGGACGAGTCGCCCCGTGTAGCCCCCGTCCGCCGCGTGCGAGGCGTCCCAGAAGAGGGGCTCGGTGAAGCCGCCCCAGGTCACGAAGTTGACCAGGTCGGTCTCGGTGATGGTGCGGCGGGCGGTCCTGAAGACCTGCCCGACCGGCATCTCCTCATACGTCAACCCCTTGACCAGCAGGGGGACTTCGGTGGTGGTCTGCTGCGGTGCCATGATCGGTCGGTTCCTCTCGTGCGGGGGTCACAGGTCCAGCGGATGCTTGGTGCCGACGCCCTCGAAGTCCGCGGCCCGCTTCTCGCGGTGCGCGGCGAGCCCCTCGACGACCTCGTGCCCGCCGAACCCGAAGAACTCCAGCCCCAGCGAGGCCTCGAAGATCGGCTGGGCGGTGCGGTACCAGTGATTGAGGGACCGTTTGGTCCAGCTGATGGCGCTGGCGGGCCCAGCGGCGAGGGCGGTCGCCACCCGCAGGGCCTCGGTGTGCACGTCGGCGTCGTCCACACACTTCGACACCAGCCCGATCCGCTCGGCCTCCTCGCCGGTGAGCGTCTCGCAGGTCAGCAGGTAGTACTTGGCCTTGGCCATGCCGCACAGCAACGGCCAGCAGATGGCGGCATGGTCACCGGCCGCGACACCGAGCCGCGTGTGCCCGTCGACGATCTTCGCCGTACGGGCGACGACGGAGACGTCCGCCAGCATGCCGATGACCAGCCCCGCCCCGACCGCCGGACCGTGGATCGCGGAGACCACCGGCTTGGAGCAGTTGAGCACCCCGTAGACCATGTCCCGCGCCTCCCGCATCACCCGGGCGCGCACCGCGTAGTCCTCGGTCATGGCCTCGATGGAGTCGAAGGTCCCGCCCGCGGAGAACGCCCTGCCCGCCCCCTGGACGAGCACAGCGCGGGTCTCCTCGTCCCGGTCCACGACGGACCAGATGTCGGCGAGCTCGCCGTGCATCCGTGGATCCACGGCGTTGAGGTTCGGGGCGTCGAGCACGATCCGCAGCACGCCGGGCGCGGGCCGCTCGAAGGTCAGGCTCGTGAACGGGGCGTAGGGATCGGTCACGTCGCGCTCCTGGTGTATTCAGTGTGGATACTATAATTATCTAACTGTATCGAGAGGTGGGCGGCAAGCAGGCCGCACGTGACGTTGCACCGAGGACGGGAAGCTCGGCATGGATCTCACCTTCAGCGAGGAACAGGACGAACTGCGCAAGGTCGTCCGCTCGTTCCTGGCCAAGCACTCCGACGAGGCGGACGTACGCCGCCTGGCCGCCGACCCCACGGGTCACGACCCCGTCGTCTGGCGACGGATGGCCAGCGAACTCGGCCTCCAAGGGCTCGCCATACCGGAGGAGTACGGCGGCTCCGGCTTCGGCTACGTCGATCTCGGCATCGTCTTCGAGGAGGCGGGCCGCGCCCTGCTCGGCGGACCGTACTTCGCCACCGTCGCCCTGGCCGCCGAGGCCCTGCTGCGCTGTGCCGACGAACAGGCGCGGCACGACTTCCTGCCGGGCATCGCGTCCGGCGAGACGGTGGCCACGCTGGCGCTCACCGAGGACAGCGGCCGCTGGGACGAGCAGGGCATCGGGCTCACCGCAGTCCGTGACGAGACCGGCGTCTGGCGGCTGAGGGGCGTGAAGACCTACGTCCCGGACGGACAGCTGGCCGACCTGCTCCTGGTCGCCGCCCGCACCCCGTCAGGCGTCAGCCTCCTCGCCGTCGAGACCGCCGACGCACCCGGCCTCGCCCGCACCCCCCTCCCCACCCTCGACCAGACCCGCAAACAGGCCCGGATCGAGTTCACGGACACCCCCGCCCGCCTCCTGGGCACCGAGGGCACGGCGTGGCCCGCCCTGGAGCGCACCCTCGCCACCGCCGCCGTACTCCTGGCCGCTGAACAGGTCGGAGGAGCCGCGGCCACCCTGGACGCCGCCGTGGCGTACGCCAAGATCCGCGAGCAGTACGGCCGGCCCATCGGCTCGTTCCAGGGGATCAAGCACAAGTGCGCCGACATGCTCATGGAGATCGAGTCCGCCCGCTCGGCCGCGTACGGCGGACTGTGGGCGCTGGACGCGGGAGACGGGACGGAGATCGCGCTCGCCGCCGCACTCGCCCAGGCCTTCTGCTCGGAGGCGTTCACCAAGGTCGCCGCCGACAACATCCAGGTCCACGGCGGTATCGGCTTCACCTGGGAGCACCCCGCGCACCTGTACTTCAAGCGGGCCAAGAGCTCCGAGGCACTGCTCGGCACACCGTCGTACCACCGGGAACTGCTCGCCACCCGGCTCGGTATCTGAGACCTCAGGGAGAAGCTGACATGGAGCTGGACTTCGGGCCCGCCGTACGCGACTTCCGCGACGAGGTGCGGGACTGGCTGGCGGACCACCTGGTGGGGGAGTTCGCCGAGCACCGGGGAGTGGGCGGCCCCACCGACGGCGCGGCCTGGGAGGTCCGCCTCGCTTGGGACCGTGAACTGTCCGCCGGGGGCTGGCTGGGCGTCGGCTGGCCCCGGGAGTACGGCGGACGCGGGCTCGGGCTGCTTGAGGAGATCGTCTTCGAGTACGAGTACGCCCGCGTGAACGCCCCGTACCGGGCCACCGTCAACGCCCTCGACCTGCTCGGCCCGATGCTGCTCAAGATGGGCAGCGAGGCACAGAAGAAGCGTTTCCTGCCGACGATCCTCGCCGTCGAGGAACTGTGGGGCCAGGGCTTCAGCGAGCCGGGCGCCGGCTCCGATCTGGCGTCCGTGCGCACCCGGGCGGAACGGGACGGCGACGAATGGGTGGTCAGCGGACAGAAGGTGTGGACCTCGTTCGGTGTGCACGCCGACTGGCTCTACGTCCTGACCCGCACCGACCCGCAGTCGGTGCGGCACAAGGGCCTGAGCCTGCTGCTCGTGCCCACCGACCAGCCCGGCGTGGAGATCCGCCCCATCCGCAACCTCGCAGGCCAGGACGAGTTCGCCGAGGTCTTCCTCTCCGACGCCCGCACGAGCGCCGACATGGTCGTCGGCGAGGTCGGCCAGGGCTGGCGCACCGCGATGGCCACGCTCGGCATCGAACGCGGCACCACGCTCCTGCCCCAGCAGCTCACCTTCGAGCGGGAGGCCGAGGCGCTGATCGACCTGGCCCGGGAGCGGGGCGCACTCGACGACCCGATGCTGCGCCGCCGTATCGTCGACGCCTGGATCTCCGTACGCATCATGCGCACCACCAACCTGCGCACCATCGCCGAACTGACCGCCGGACGCACGCCCGGCGCACAGGCCACCACCGCGAAGCTGTACGCCTCCACCCGGCACCAGCAACTGGGCCAGTTGGCCACGGAGTTGGCGGGCCCCGCCGGACAGATCGTAGGCGAGGACTACGCCCTGGACCGCCGCCAGCGCTCCTTCCTGCTCTCCCTCGCGGAGACGATCTACGGTGGGTCGAGCGAGATCCAGCGCAACATCATCGGGGAGCAGGTCCTCGGGTTGCCGAAGGAGCCGCGCCCGTGACCCCGGTCGAGGACCGTCTCGACCGCATCGAGTCGCAGCTCGCCATCCAGCAGCTGCCCATCCGCTACGCGCTCGCCGTGGACGGCCGCGACCTGGACGCCTGGGTCGGCTGCTTCCGGCCGGACGTGGACATGGGGCGTCACGGCCGCGGGCGGGATGTCCTACGGCGGCACATCGAACCCCAACTGCGCGGCTTCCACCGGTCGGTCCACCAGATCTGCGGCCACCGCGTCGAGTTCACCGGACGGGACACGGCGACCGGCGCGGTGTACTGCCGGGCCGAGCACGAGGTGGGGGAGCGGTGGATCGTGATGGCGATCTGCTACTGGGACGACTACGCGCGCGTGGACGGCGAGTGGTACTTCTCCCGCCGCCGCGAGCGGCACTGGTACGCGGCGGACGTGACCCAGCGCCCCCAGGCGGTGGGATTCAAGGGCTGGGAGGGCGCCGGGGAGCCGGCGCTGCCCGAGGCCTTCCCCGCCTGGTCGGCCTTCTGGAAGGAGACGTGATGGCACGGTTGTCAGGGAAGACGGCGCTGGTCACCGGCGGCGGGCAGGGCGTGGGCCGCGGCATCGCGCTCGCGCTGGCCGCCGAGGGGGCGGCCGTGGTGATCACCGGCCGCACCGAAGCCAAGCTGAAGCAAACGGCCGGGGAGATCGCCGAGCGCGGGGGACGGGCGTACACCGTGGTCGGGGATGTGGGGGAGCGGGAGGACGTCGACCGCATGGTGGCCGAGACGGTACGGGAGTTCGGGGGGCTCGACGTGCTCGTCAACAACGCGCAGTCCTCGGTGCAGCGCCGGTTGGCTGAGACGTCGTACGAGGACGTCGAACTCGCCTATCGCAGCGGGCCGTTGGCCGCCTTCCACGCGATGCAGGCCGCCCTGCCGTATCTCAAGGAGAGCCGCGGCAGCGTCGTGAACCTCGGTTCGTCGGCCGCCGTGCAGGGCGAGGCGACCTTCGCGGCGTACGCGATGGCCAAGGAGGCGATCCGCGGCCTGAGCCGGGTCGCCGCGCGGGAGTGGGGCGGGTACGGGATCCGGGTGAACGTCATCTGTCCGGCCGCGCTCAGCCCGGCGGCGGAGGCCTACCTGGCCGCGCACCCGGACAAGGCGGAGGAGCTCGCCCGCCAGATCCCGTTGGGCCGGCTCGGGGACCCGGAGACCGACATCGGCCGGGCGGTGGCCGCGCTCGTCAGCGACGACATGGCTTATCTGACAGGCGCGACGCTGATGTTGGAGGGCGGCCGGACCCTGATCGGGTGACCTCTCTATACGACACCACGGTCCCGCAGCGCGGTTAGCTGACTGTCCGTCACCCCCGCGAGCGCGGTGAGCACTTCGGCCGTGTGCTCACCCAGCGCCGGCGGCGGGGCGTACCCCTCGACCGGCGTCGCCGTGAACCGGATCGGGTTGGCGAGCATCGGCAGGGGTCCGGAGGCCGGATCCTCGACCTCGATCAGCATCTCGCGGTGCTGTATCTGCGGGTCGGCGAAGACCTCGGGCATCTCGTTGTACGGGCCCGCGGGGACGTCGTGTGCGTCGAGTACGGTCAGCCACTCGTCCCGGGTGCGGGTGCGCAGGATCGCCGCCAGCACCGGCAGGATCTCCTCGCGGTGGGCGATCCGGGCGGGGGTCGTGGCGAACCGTTCGTCCTGGAGGAGGTCGGTGCGGTCGGCCGCCGCGCAGAACGCGGCGAACTGCTTGTCGTTGCCCGCGACCAGGAAGATCGGCTTGTCCTTGCAGGGGAAGGCCTGCGAGGGGATCCCGCCGTACCCGCCGTTGCCACGCCGCTGCGGAACCTCCCCGGAGACCAGGTAGTTCATCGCGAAGTGGGACAGCGAGGCCAGGCCGCAGTCCAGCAGGGACAGGTCGATGAACTGGCCCTCGCCGGTGCGGTCCCGGTGGCGCAGGGCCGCGAGGACGGCCGTGGAGGCGTAGAGCCCGGTGAGGATGTCGATCATGCTGACGCCGACCTTCATCGGCTCCTCGGGGTGCCCGGAGACGCTCATCATCCCGGACATGGCCTGGAAGATGCCGTCGTAGCCGGGCCGGTCGGCGTACGGGCCGGTCTGGCCGAAGCCGGTGACCGAGAGGTAGACGAGGCGCGGGTTGAGCGCGCGCAGGCTCTCGTGGTCCAGGCCGTACTTCGCCAGCGTGCCCGTCCGGAAGTTCTCCACCAGCACGTCCGACCGCGCGGCGAGGGCGCGGATCAGTTCCTGCCCTTCTGGGGAGGCGTGGTTGACGGTGACCGACCGCTTGTTGCGGTTGCAGGAGAGGTAGAAGGCGGCGGTGTCGGTCCCCGGGGCGAACGGCGGGCCATAGGCCCGTGAGTCGTCTCCCGTCCCGGGCCGTTCCACCTTGATCACCTCGGCTCCGAGGTCGGCCAGTAGCTGAGTGGCCAGCGGCGCCGCGAGGATGCGGGACAGGTCGAGGACGCGGATCCCGGCCAGGGCGGTCGACGGCATGGAGATTCCTCCTTCAGCTGAATGAGTTAGATGAATATACTTCAGTAGCTGCGCGGCGAGGTCTATGATTGCTTCATCTAGGCGAATCATGTAGCTATATAGGTCGGTCGACAGGCCGAGACCGGAGGGCGTGCTGATGACCGTCGCGGCGAGGACCCTCACCGACCAGGAGCAGCGGGAACGCCGATCCTGGTTCCGAGCCCGCTGGGAGCGCGGAGTCGCCTTCAATCGCCGCTGCGGGATGCGCGTAAGACGTTGGGAACCCGACGGCGTCGAGATCGTGCTCCCCTACGCCGAGTTCCTCTCGGCCCACGAGGACGTCTTCCACGGCGGTGTCATCTCCGCGCTCATCGACACCGCGGGCGCCGGAGCCGTGATTGCCGGGCACGACTTCACCAAGGGCAGCCGGCTCAGCACCGTGTCGCTGTCGGTGCAGTACCTCGCACCCGCCCGCGGCCGTGAAGCGGTCGCGTACGCACGCTGTGTGCGGCGGGGCGGCCGGGTGCACTTCGCCGACGTCGACGTGCGCGCCGACGGACGCCTCTGTGCCCGAGGACAGGTGGTGGTGACCATCTCCGGGGAACGGCCCGGCGTCGGCGACCCGATCGAACCGCTGGACGAGGAGTGACGTGATGCCCGAGGAAACCGTGGTGGCCCCCGAGGACCTGGACCTGGTCCTGTACGAGGTGGACGAGGACGGCGTCGCCACCGTCACCCTCAACCGGCCCGAGCGCAAGAACGCGTGGAGCCTGCCGATGGAGCGCCGGTTCTTCACGCTCCTCGACCAGGCCGCACAGGACCCCGCCGTCAGAGTCGTGATCATCACCGGTGCGGGCAGGGCCTTCTGCCCGGGGATGGACATGCAACGCCTTGAGAAGAACTCCCAGCCGGGGGAGTCCCTCAACCTCCAGGCCCGCGTCCCCATGTACAGCAGGCGGAACATGCCGAAACCGTTGATCGCCGCCGTCAACGGCGCCTGCGCGGGCATCGGCCTGGTCCAGGCGCTCATCTGCGACGTCCGCTTCGCCGCCCGCGGGGCCCGCTTCACCACCGCGTTCACCCGCCGCGGGCTGGCCGGCGAGTACAACCTCCCCTACGTCCTGCCACGCGTCATCGGTCTGGAGAACGCCCTCGACCTGCTGCTGTCCGGCCGCGTCTTCGATGCCGACGAGGCCAAGAGCCTCGGCCTGGTCAGCCGCGTCGTGGAACCCGAGGACCTGCTCGACGCGGCCCGCGCCTACGCCCGGGACATCGCCCGCAACTGCTCACCGCGGGCCATGGCCGTCCTGCGGCACCAGGTGTACGGCGACCTGGACCGCACCTTCACCGACGCCCTCGCCCGCTCCTACTCCGCCATGGAGTTCTTCGCGGGCTCGCCCGACTTCCGCGAGGGCGTGTCGAGCTTCGTGGAGAAGCGGGAGCCCAAGTTCGAGGGACTGCCCCCGGACTTCGACCCGGACGAGGCCACGCGCGACGCGTTTCTGCCGTACTGAACCGATGTGAGGAGCACACGCAGATGACAGGGCAACCAGGGCAACCCTTCCCCGTCGAAGCCGGGCACATCATGATGTTCGCCCGTGCCATCGGTGACGAGAACCCGGCCTACGCGGGCGAGTCGGCGCTCGCACCGCCCACCTTCACCATGGCGAGCGCCCACTACGACCCCGGCTACCACCTGCGTCCCAAGCCGGACGAGGAGTGGTTCGGGTCGGGACGTGACGCCGGTGTCATGGCCGAGGGCGGGGGCGGCCTCCACGCCGAGCAGCACTTCGAGTACCACCGTCCGGTGCGCGCCGGCGAGACCCTCTACGCCCACAACAGCACCGGCCGCAGCTGGGAGAAGCAGGGCCGCACCGGCCGCCTGCTCTTCAGCGAGCGCATCACCGAGTACCGGGACGCCGACGGCGCACCGGTCGTCAGTGCCGTGACCGTGGCCGTCGTCCCCGAGGGCCCGGCGACCCCGAAGGACGCCCGATGACCCTGAGCCCGGACGACATCAAGGTCGGCGAGACGCGTGAGAGCGTCCTCGTCGACGACCTCAAGCGCACCCGGATCGTGCAGTACGCGGGCGCCTCCGGCGACTTCAACCCCCTGCACACCGACGAGCGGTTCGCCGTCGAGGCCGCGGGCTATCCCGGCGTCTTCGCCCACGGCATGCTGACGATGGGCATGACCGGCCGGGTCCTGACGGACTGGGTCGGCCCCGATGCACTGCTGCGCTACGGCGTCCGCTTCAAGGCCCAGGTCTGGCCCGGCGACACGTTGAAAGCGACGGTCACCGTCGAGTCGATCGAGGACACGCCGGCCGGCCCGGTCGCCCACTTCACCCTGCGCACCGTCAACCAGAACGGCGCCGAGGTGGTCACCGGCACCGCGGCGGCCCGCCTGGAGCCCTGACCCGATGGCCGCCGCGCAGGAGGCCGGTACGACGGCCACCTGGACCGCCCTGGTGAGCCACGCCTACGACCATGCCCGCCCCGCCGTCCGGTTCGGCGACCTGACCTGGACCGGACGCGAACTCCTCGACCGTGCGGCCGGTGCGGCCGACTGGCTGGACACCCTCGGCCTGGAGCCCGGCGAACCGGTGCCCGCACTGGTCGCCACCTCCGCAGACGCCCTCGCCCTGGTGATCGGCGGCGCCGGCTCCGGCCACCCGCTCGCCCCGCTCGGCGTCCGCATGACGGCCTACGAGATCGCCGCCGTGGTCAAGGAAACGCGAGCTCAAGTGCTGCTGGCCCAGCCCGAGTTCGCCGACCTCGGCAGGCAGGTCGCCGAACTCTCCGGCCGGCGGATCGCCATCGTGCCCGAACTAGCGCCCGGTACACGGCCGTTGACTGCCGAGCCCGACGACCTCGCCGCCGTCCTGCACACCTCCGGAACGACCGGCCTGCCCAAGCCCGTCCCCATGAGCCAACGGCGTCTCGCCGCCCGGGCCCGCGTGAACGGACGGCTGTGCGCGCTCGACCCCGACAGCTTCTACGGCGGCAGCGCCCCCTTCCACCACATCGCGGGCCTCGGCAACATCGCCGTCGCCCTCGCCGCCGGCGCCCTGATCACCGGTCTGCCCCGCTTCACCGTCGAGGGCTGGACCCTGCTGCGGGAGCTCGGCACCACCCACACCAGCATGGTCCCGGCGATGCTGGAGACCCTCCTGGCGGCCGGACAGGCCCGCCACGAGACACTGCGGACCCTCCAGTACGGCGGCGCGCCCGTCCGCCCCGGCACACTGCGGCGGACGTACGAAGCGATGCCCGGCGTCCGCATGCTCAACATGTTCGGCCAGACCGAGGGCTCCCCGATCAGCGTGCTCACCCCGGAGGACCACCGGGAGGCGGTGGCCGGGCGCACGGAACTTCTGCGGTCGGTGGGACGACCCGCACCCGGTGTCGAGATCAGGGTCCACGACCCCGGCCTGGACGGCGCCGGAGAGATCCACGCCCGCGCCGACCACCTCTTCAGCATCGACGCCGAGGGCTGGCTGCACAGCGGCGACCTGGGCCGCGTGGCGGAGGACGGGTACCTCTACCTGCTCGGCCGCCGCACCGACATGATCATCCGTGGTGGCGAGAACGTCCACCCGCTGGAGGTGGAGACGGTCCTGTCCGCGCACCCCGGGGTGGCGGACGTCGCGGTCACCGGCGTGCCCGACGAGAGGCTCGGCCAGACCGTCGTCGCCTTCGTCGTCCCCGCCGACCCCGACGCCCCACCGCAGCCCGCGGCCCTCGCCGGCCACACCCGCGCCCGGCTGTCCGGGTTCAAGGTCCCCGTCCGCTGGTGGTTCGTGGACGACCTGCCGCGCAACGCCAACGGCAAGGTCGTACGCCGCGAGTTGCGCGAACCAGGCCAAGGAGGAGCACATGATTGACCACTCGGTCGTCGCCCCGGAAGCCGTCGGCGTCGACCCGCACCGGCTGGACGTACTCCTGCGCCGGATCCGCCTGGAGGTCGAGCACGGACCTTTGCCGTCCGTGCAGGTCGCCGTGGCGCGAGGCGGAAGGCTGGTCGCCTTCGAGACCTGGGGGGAGGCCGAACCGTCCACGCGATATGTCCTGCAGTCCGTCGGGCGGTCGATCGTCGCGGGTGCGGTGTGGAAGCTGATCGGCGAGGGCCTGCTGGACGTGGGGGAGCAAGTCGCCTCGATCATCCCGGAGTTCGCGCCCAACGGTAAGGAGGAGGTGACGGTCGAGCAGGTACTCACCCACACCGCCGGCTTCCCCTTTGCACCGCTCGGCTACCCGAAGATGCTCGACCGAGAGCAGCGCCTTGCCGCCTTCGGCCGCTGGCGGCTCGACTATCCGCCGGGCAGCCGCTTCCAGTTCCACCTCACCTCGGCGGCCTGGCTGATCGCCGAGATCGTGGAACGGCGCACGGGGTTGGGGTTCGCCGATTGGCTGCGCGACCGGATCGCCGAACCGCTCGGCCTGTCCTCGCTCGAACTCGGCGTCCCGGTGGACCGTCAGGCAGACACCGTCGCCCCGATGACCGCCACCGACCGCACGAGCGACGAGCAGGAACCCGACCCCTGGGGCCCCTGGTACCTGTCCGACCCGCGGGTGCTGGCGGCCGGGGAGCCCAGCCACGCCCTGGTCGCCACGGCCGCCGACGTCGCCCTGTACTTCCAGGCGCTGGAGCACTCGGGACTGTGGAAGCCGGAGGCCGTGGCGGAGGGCACCCGGATCCGACTGACGGACCACCCGCACGGCGAGCAGATCTACGGAGGCGGGTCGGGTCGCCGTACCAGCATGGGCCTGTTCGTCACCGTGGCAGGCCCGGACGCGGGCAGCAACCTGCCGTCCACCGGTTCACCCGCCCTCTTCGGCAGCGCCGGAGCCGCCTACCAACTCGGCTTCATGGACCCGGAGACCGGCCTGTCCTTCGCCTGCCTGACCAACGGCTACCCGCTCGCCGGCTACGACCACTCCCGACGCGGCACGGCCCTGCTGACCAACATCGCGAACCTGGCTGCGGATCTGACGGACCAGTAGTGCGAGGCGCGTGCCGTGGTTGCCGTGGTCCCGGCCAACTACCGGACGAATGCGATGCCGGCGAGAACGCCGAGTGCGTAGCGCATCGCCCGGCCGCGGCGACCTGTGGAGCGGCGGATGCGATGTGATTCGGCCGACGCCGTGGAAAAGCCGTGCGTCGGTGTCACGGGCGGCAGACGGGGGGCGGCCCGGCAGCAGCACCAGATGTCCGGGTGCACGCGGGTGACCGCCTCCCCGCAGGGGTTCCCGCGCCACCAGGGCATCGGACTGGGCGGCGGACCCGCAGCCGCTATCCCCGGACAGGCCGGAGCCCGGCACCGGATTCCGGTACCGGGCTCCCGCTTGGGCCGTGTCGCTCAGCGGGTGATCAGCTGCTGGGCGTTGTTGAACATGATGTCGTCCTGGGCCGACTCGTCGAGTTCCGCGATGAGTTTGCGGAAGTCGGCCGGGTTGGCCAGGCCCTCCGCGTGGGGGAAGTCGGAGCCCATGACGATGGACTCGTGGTAGCCGAGGCGCTTGACGACGTTCACGATGTCGTCCTCCGGATAGGGCACCACGCGGACGTGCTTGCGGAAGACCTGGCTGGGGCGCTCGTCCAACTGCCCGCCGATCCAGGGGCCGTTGCGGCCCATGCCGCGGCTCTTGTCCATGTGGCGCACGAAGTGCGGCACCCACTCGGAGCCGAACTCGGACACCAGGATGTTGATGTCGGGGAACCGGCCGAAGAGGTTGTCGAAGATCAGCGCGGACAGCGTCTCCTCGACGGGGCGCTGGCCGTAGGTGTTCTGCCACTGCCAGGCCGACATCCGGAAGTGGATGGGGTTCGGGTCGTAGCCCCAGGAGGGCGCCACCTGCGAGTTGTAGTAGAACTCGCTGATGTGGTAGCAGACGCTCGCCTTGGCCTCGTTGACCAGCTTCCAGAACGGGTCGAAGTACGGGTCGCCGGGCGAGCGGCCGTACACCGGCCCGGTGGGCAGCAGGATGAAACGGGCGCCCTGGTTGAGGACGTACTCCAACTCCTTGACCGCGCTGGGCAGATCGCGCAGTGACAGCAGCGCGGGGGCGTAGATGCGGCCCTGGTGGTTGAAGCCCCAGACCTCGTTCATGTACCGGTTGAAGGAGTGGTAGTTGGCGTAGAGCGGCTCCACGCCCTTCACGTACTCCTCGGCGACCAGCGCCCAGCCGCCCGGGTAGATGATCGTCTGGTCCAGGCCCTGCTCGTCCATGACGCGCAGCCGGGCCTCGCGGTTCTGGTACGACTCGTGCATCGGCTCGAACTGGTACGTCTCCTCGGGATTGCCCGAGGCCATCGCCTTGAGCATCTCCTTGAGCGACCCGGGCCGGTAGACCTGCCCGAACTCCGGTTCCAGGCATACGACGATGCGGTCCCCGGCGAGGATCACCTCCCGCCCGTCCGGCAGGGTCACCGGGGCGACGGCCGCACCGAGGAACTCCTTCGGAAGGTAGCGGGTGAAGGAGTCCCGCTCCTCGTACATGTGCTGGTCGCAGTCGAAGATGGGCTTGCGCTGTTCGGCCATGGCGTCGCCTCCGGGCCCCAGGAACTATTCAGTACGCCTTCTATAATTATCTAACTGATTAGAGAGCGCAAGGGGGAGAGTGGAGGCGCGCGTCCGCCGCGCGGCCGGGCCGGTCAGTCGAGGAGTTCGAGCACCGTCTTGGGTCCCGCGGAGTTCACGACGTCGTCCGCACTGGAGATGTGCCGCTGCCACAGCTTCTCGGCCTCGTCCGCCTTGCCGGACTCGATCAGGCCGACCATCCGCACATGGGCCCGGTGTCCCTTGAGAGCCTGTGCCTTCTGGGCCTCGGCATCGGCCGCGCCCGCCGTGTACGAGGCGTTGGCACGGTCGATGATGTTGCGCAGCATGCCGCACAGCAGGATCAGGGTCTGGTTGCCGGTGAGCTCGACCAGCAGGGCGTGGAAGGCGTCCTGCGCGTCGACCAGGGCGAGCGGATCGTCGAGGACGGCCTTCTCGGCCGCCACCGCGTCACGCAGCCGCTTGATATCGTCCTCGGTGTGCTTCGTGGCGAGCTGGCGGGCGCAGGGCGGCTCGATGAGGGCCGCGGCACGGTAGATGTCGCCCAGGGTCGCGCCACGGTACTCGAGGATCAGGCCGGCGAAGCGGGCGGCGACGTCCGAGTCCGGAGCGCTTACCCGGGCACCGCCGTGGGCGCCGCGGCGTACCGTGATCAGGGACTCCGACTCCAGGACCCGGAACGCCTCGCGCAGCGTGGGCCGCGAGATGCCGAACTGCTCCATCAGGCCCGACTCCGGGGGCAGCGCGTCGCCGGGCTTCAGCTCGCCCCGTACGATCTGGCGACGCAGGTGGGCGGCGACCAGCTCGGCGGTCTTCGGCACCCGCACCTGACGTCCGACGCGACTGCGGGCGGGGACCGGGACGGTCGCCGATTCTGCGGTGCGGGCTGCCTCGGCCACGGTGGGCTCCTCGTATAGCTAAATGAATCGTCTTAGTGCATCGAGGGTACCAGGTCAAGCCCCCGGTGATCTTCTTCGTGCACGATCCGATCTGGCGCCCTGGCGGTCCTTGGGTATATAGATGATTCATCTAGCTATAAAACCGATGCGGGCCGATCCAAGCCGATCCAAGCCGGTCCAGCCGACGGATACCGCGGGAGTGACCTCGATGACCGAGAACCCGGCCCCGGAGATCCTCACCGATCTCACCGACGACGGGGTCATGCTGCTGACCCTGAACCGGCCCGAGCGGCACAACGCCTGGACGCTGGAGATGGAGCTGCTCTACAACGACCTGTTCGACCGGGTGGAACACGATCCACGGGTGCGGGCCGTGGTCCTCACCGGCGCCGGGCGCAGCTTCTGCCCGGGCATGGACATGAGCGTCCTGGACGCCGCCTCCTCGGGCGCCCGCCCCTGGCCGACCGACCAGCTGCCCCCGCGCACCCGCCCCATGTCCTTCCCGAAGCCCGTGGTGGCGGCCGTCAACGGCGCCTGCGCCGGCATCGGGTTCAACCAGGCCGTGATGTGCGACGTCCGGTTCGCCGTGCCGCACGCCAAGTTCGCGGCGGCCTTCAGCGCGCGCGGGCTGGTGGCCGAGGACGGCGTGTCCTGGATCCTGCCCCGGCTGGTCGGCTACGGCAACGCCGCCGACCTGCTGCTGTCCTCGCGCCGGATCACCGGGACGGAGGCGCTGGCGATGGGGCTGGTCAACCGTCTGGTCGAGCCGCAGGACCTGCTCCCGGCGGCACTCGCCTACGCGACGGAACTGGCCCGCTCGGCCAGCCCGTACGCGATGTCCCTCATCAAGCGGCAGCTCGCCGACGACCAGGCGAGGACCTTCACCGAGAGCCGCGACCACGCTGCCGCCCTGCTCGCCACGGCGAAACGCGCCCCGGACTACCGCGAGGGCGTGCGCAGCTTCATCGAGCGCCGGCCGCCGGAGTTCGCGGGCCTGGGCGAGACCCAGGTCCCGGTGCCGGCCTCGGCGCTTCCGGGGGAGGCGTCGTCGTGACCCGGTCCGAACTCCCGCTGCACCGCCGTACGATCACCGTCACCGCGTATGCGGAAGGCGGCGACGAGATCTCGGTCGAGGCGGAACTGAGCGACGTGCGCCCCTGGGCGGAGCCGTCAGCCGGCGTCGTCCACCGGATGGGGCTCGCGGTGCGCGTACGCCTGGCCGACATGGTCGTCGTGCACGCCGACGCGGACATGCGGACCTTCCCGCACGCCGAATGCCCGTTGATCACCCCGGTGTTCGACGGGCTGGTCGGGCTCAGCGTCGCCGCCGGATACAACCGGGCCATCCAGGAGCGGTTCCGCGGGGTGTCCGGCTGCTCGCATCTGCACGAGCTGGCCCGTGCCCTGGGTCCCGCGGTGGTCCAGGCGGCCATCTCGGCGAACGCGGGCCTGCGGTACGCCGGTGAGCAGGCCCAGGGCCCGCGCTCCACGGCGGGCGTGCTGAACAGCTGCCACGTCTGGGCGCCGGACGGCGTGGGGCTGCGCAAGCTGGACCTGGGCTGGGTCCCGGGGACGGGGCCGCGTCCGGTGCCGCCGCTGAGGACTTTCGAGCAGCGGGGTCCGGGGGTGTCCGGCGCCTGAATGCGGGGGAGGTCGGGGCGTTTCGGTCGACACGCCCCGCCTCATCGCCCTGCCCCCTACCGGGAACCGTCAGTCGACGTTGACCGGGCCGTCGTCCGTCCTGTCGTCCTTGCGTGAGTGCAGCTGGAGCAGACCGTTGTTGTTGCTCTCCGGCTGACGGCGGTCGTCGGAGGAGTCCGGGCCGCTCAGGTTCTGCCGGACCGAGTCGAGGATCGTCAGGCCCTGCGACACCAGGCCGGCGGCGATCTCGCCGAGCCCGTCGGCGCCGTTGAGGACGTTGACGTTGGCGCCTGCGAGGCCGCCCGCGGCCTCCTTGACGATCTGCGGGAGCTGGTCGATGAGCATCCGGTCGAGCGCGACCCGGTCGTAGGAGGCCGCCGCCTCCGCCTGGATCTTCATGCGCTGGGCCTCGGCGGCGGCGAGCACCCTGATCCGTTCGGCCTCGGCCTCGGCGGGCTTCACGATCTCGGCCACCAGCTGCTGCTGGCGCAGTTTCGCCTGCCGCAGGGCCAGTTCGGTCTGCGCGTCGAGAACCTCCTGCTGGGCGTGGGCCAGCGCCAGCGGCCCGGCCTGCGCGGCCCGCGCCTGGGCACGGTCCACCTCGGCCGAGTACTCCGCCTTGACCACGGCGGTCTGCCGGGCGTACTCGGCCTGGTTACGGGCCGCCACCTGCTCCGCCTCCACCGAGGCCTGGGTGGCCTGGGCCTGGGCGATCTGCGCCTGCCGCTGGATGGCCGCCTTGTGCGGGGCGGACATCGCGTCGATGTAGCCGGTGTCGCCGTCGTCGATCGACTGGATCTGCAGCGAATCCACGATCAGGCCGATCTTCGCCATCTCCGTCTTCGAGGTGTCCAGGACCTCCGCGGCGAGCTTCTGGCGCTCGGTGACGATCTCCTCGACCGTCATCGAGCCGATGATGGCCCGCAGGTGGCCGGCGAAGATCCGGCCGGTCAGCACCGACATCTGGTCCTGGTCCGAGAGGAACCGCTGGCCGGCGTTGATGATGCTCTCGTGGTCGTTGCCGACCTTGAAGGCGATGACCGCGCGGACGTGCAGCGCGATGCCCTGCCGGGTCACACAGGTCTCGGTGACCTCGGACTCGCACATCGACAGGGTGAGGAAGCGGGTCTTGCGGAAGATCGGGAGCACGAACTTGCCGTGCCCCGTCACCACTCGGAACGGCGCGCCCCCAGTCCCCGCCGTCCGCCCGAGATCAACATCGCCTCGTCGGGAGCGGGAACGCGGTATCCGAACATCGTTACTCCTCAGCCGGCGCCGGCGGGATCGCCGAGCGCGTCCAATGGATCCGCCCACTCGATGACGTCGACCGTGCGGCAGCCACGCGACTCGATCACGAGCACGGTCGCTCCGGTGGGCAGGGGATCCTCGGACCAGGCGAGGAAGGTCTCCGAACCGCCCCTGACCCGCACGAGGATCTCGCCGGGGCCCGCAGAACCGCGGGTTCCGATGAGCAGCTTCCCCGTACAGCCGATCACGGCCTCGTCCTGCGGCATTGCGGCCGCCCTTCATCGTCTGGCCCCAGAATCCCGACGATAGACCCACTGCTGCCGGGGGCCCAACGGGCATGACAGTCCGACGCGCGGCGCTCCGAGTGTGCGGCCGGAGATGCGGGCCGGCGGGTGTCGGTTGTCCCGCTTTTGGGGTGGCTCGCGGGGTGTCGGTTGTGGTGTGTGTGAGGTGGCCGAGGGGGTGCCGGTTGCCGTGTCTGCGAGGTGCCCAGGGGACGTGGCGTGCGTCGCCTGCGACGTGGCTCGGCGGGGGCCGTTGCTCCGTCTGGGACGTGGTCCGCCGCGTGTCGGTCGTACCGCTTGTGAGGTGGCCCAGCGCGCCGCCTGCCCCGCCCGTCACCCGACCCAGCGGGCGCCGCTTGCCCCGGCTTTGACGCCGTCCATCAGGCTTCGCCAGTTCCGTCTGCGAGGCGGCCCGGCAGGCTCCGCTCGACCCGCCCGCGACCTGACCCAGGGCCCCGCATGCCCGCCCACGACCCGCCCCACCAGCCGCCGCTCGTTCCGCTCGGGTCGCGCCCATCAGGCGCCGCACGCCATGCCCGCGATCTGGCTAAGGGGGCGCCGCATGTCCCGTCTGGGACGTGGCCCGCCGGGCGTCAGTTGTACCGCTCGCGACGTGCCCCATCAGGGCCCGCATTCCCGCCCGTGACCTGGCTGAGCGGGCGCCGGATGCTCGGGCTGCGACGCAGTTCATCAGGCTCCGCTCGCCCCGCCCGCGACGCGCCCCACCAGGCTCAGCATGCCCCACCCGTGACCTGACCCAGCGGCCGCCGCATGCCCCAGCTGCGACGCGGTCCATCAGGCCCCGCATTCCCCGCCCCTGATCTGCCCCTTCAGGCTCCGCTCGCCCCGCCCGCACCGCGCCCTACGAGGCCTCGCTCCCCCCGCCCGCAACGCACCCCACTGCCGTAGCCGACACCGCCCTCGCCCCCCTGCCCCCGCGCTAACCCCTCGGCTCCCGCGGCAGCCCCAGCACCCTCTCCGCGAGGATGTTCCGCTGCACCTGGGAGGTCCCCGCGTAGATCGTGCCCGAGCGGGCGATGAGGTACGTCGTCGACCAGGACGCCGAGGAGTTCGCGGCGCCGGGGTCGTCGGTGCGGTAGGTGCGCAGAGGTGGGCGGCCGACCGGTACCTGGCCGTGCAGGCCCATGATGTCCATCGCCAGATCGGTGACCTTGGTGTGGTACTCGCTCCAGTACAGCTTGGCGATGGACGACTCGGGACCGGGCTCGGCGCCCTTGAGCCAGCCGGTGAGGATCCGGTAGCCGAGATAGCGCATGATCTCGACCTTGGACCAGCACCAGGCGATGCGCTGCCGGATCACCGGGTCCTGGTCCTTGCCGTACAGCCGCGCCAGCGAGACCAGGCGTTCCACCTCCGCCTTGAAGAGGATCGGGTTGGTCGCCGCCTCCTCCCCACGCTCCACGCCGAGCAGGCTCTGGGCGACCGTCCAGCCGTTGTCGACGCCCCCGACGACCAGATCCGCGCGGGTGCGGGCGCCGTTGAAGAAGACCTCGTTGAAATGGAGCTGCCCGCTCATCATGCGGAACGGCCGCACCTCGACGCCGGGCTGGTCGAGGGGGACGAGGAGGAAGGAGATGCCGCGATGCCGAGGGGCATCGGGGTTCGTGCGGGCCAGGACGAAGATCCAGTCGCTGTGATGGGCGCCGGAGGTCCACACCTTCTGGCCGTCGATCACCCACTCCCCACCTTCACGCACCGCGCGCGTCCGCAGCGAGGCCAGGTCCGAGCCCGCGTCCGGCTCCGAGTACCCCTGGCACCAGGTGTCCTCGCCGCTGAGGATGCGCGGCAGGAAGTGGGCCTTCTGCTCGTCCGTGCCCCAGCGCAGCAGCGTGTTGGCCAGCATCTTCACGCCGAAGGTGTCCTGCGGCAGCCCGAACGGCACACCGGCCAGGGCCAGTTCCTCCATCAGCACCACCTGGTGGAGCTTGGTCAGGCCCCGGCCGCCGTACTGCTCGGGCCAGGTCAGCGAGAGGTAGCGGCGCTCGGCCAGCAGTCGGCGCCAGTCCCGCGCGAAGGCCCACGCCGCCTCCTCGTCGAGGGCACCGATCCCGCTCCAGTCCGCCGGCAGCGTCTCGGCGAGGAACGCCCTGACCTCGGTGCGGAACGCCTCGGTCTCGGGGGGATAGCTGATGTCCACCTGCGTACTCTCCTCGTCCGCTCCGATGCGCACAGCTGCGTCGCGCCGCCGCTCCATCGCTGTATTGATTGTTTCAGCATAATAGGTTATCTATTTAAGAGGAATAGCGTCGAGCCAGGGCGGGCTGACATGGGACTGCTGGACGGCCGCAACGCGGTGATCACCGGCGGCGCACAGGGCATCGGCTTCGAGATCGCCGGAGTCCTCGGCACCGCGGGGGCGTCCGTCGTCCTCGGTGACATCAACGAGGACGCCGCGGCGGAAGCCGCCGAACGCCTGGCCAAGAACGGTGTGGCCGCCACCTCGCTGCGCTGTGACGTCACCGACGAGGACGAGGTCGCCGCCCTCGTCGCCCACTGCGCCGACAGCTTCGGACCGGTCGACGTGATGGTCAATAACGCCGGGATCACCCGGGACGCGACCCTGCGCAAGATGGCTCTCGCCGACTTCCGCGCCGTCGTCGACGTACACCTGACCGGCGCCTGGAACGGCACCCGGTACGCCGCCGAGGCGATGCGCGCGCACGGACGGGGCGGCAGCATCGTCAACATCTCCTCCATCGCCGGCAAGGTCGGCAACTTCGGCCAGACCAACTACAGCGCCGCGAAGGCCGGTCTCGTCGGCCTCACCAAGGCCTCCGCCAAGGAGCTCGCGAAAGCCGGCATCCGCGTCAACGCCGTCCAGCCCGGCCTGATCCGTACCGCCATGACCGAGGCGATGCCCCCGGCCGCCTGGGACGCGAAGCTCGCCGAGATCCCCCTCGGCCGTGCGGGCGAACCCGCCGAGGTGGCCCAGGTCGTTCTCTTCCTCGCCTCCGACATGGCGAGCTACATCACCGGAGCCGTGGTCGAGGTGACCGGTGGCCGGTACATGTGAGCCCGCTGAACCCGCTGATGAAAGGCATGACCGATGCGTGACGCGGTGATCTGCGAACCGATACGGACTCCCGTCGGGGGCTACGGGGGCGTGTTCCGGGACGTCACCGCGGCCGAACTGGCCGCTACCGTCATACGCGCCGTACTGGAACGCACCGGCATACCGCCCGCGGCCGTGGACGACGTCCTGCTCGGCCAGTGCTACCCCAACGGCGAGGCCCCCGCCATCGGCCGCGTGGCCGCCCTCGACGCCGGTCTGCCCGTGGAGGTCCCCGGACTCCAGATCGACCGCCGCTGCGGCTCCGGACTCCAGGCGATCATCACCGCGGCGATGCAGGTGCAGACCGGCGCGAGCGGCCTCGTGCTGGCCGGGGGCGTCGAGTCCATGAGCCAGGCCGAGTTCTACACGACCGGCGTCCGCTGGGGCGTACGCGGGGCCGGCACCACCCTGCACGACCGGCTGGCCCGCGGCCGCGTCACGTCCGGCGGGGTCAACTACCCCGTCCCCGGGGGCATGTTGGAGACCGCCGAGAACCTACGGCGCGAGTACGCCATCCCCCGCGAGGAACAGGACCGACTCGCCCTGCGCTCCCACGAGAAGGCCGTCGCGGCCCAGCGGGAGGGCCGGTTCGCCGACGAGATCGTTCCCGTGGCCGTACGGTCTCGGAAGGGGGTCACGGTCGTCGACATCGACGAACACCCGCGCCCCGACTCCTCGTTGGAGAAGCTCGCGACACTGCGTCCCGTGCTCGGCCGCCAGGACCCGGAGGCCACCGTCACCGCGGGCAACGCCAGCGGCCAGAACGACGGCGCCGCACTGTGCGTCGTGACCCACCCCGAGCGCGCCGCCGAACTCGGACTGCGTCCGCTCGGCCGCCTGGTCTCCTGGGCCGTCGTCGGCGTACCACCCGACACGATGGGCATCGGCCCGGTACCCGCCACCGCCCGGGCGCTGGAGCGAGCCGGACTGAAGCTCGCCGACATCGACCTGATCGAACTCAACGAGGCCTTCGCCGCCCAGGTACTGGCCTGCACTCGTGAATGGGGCCTGACCGAGACCGACTTCGAGCGGTTCAACGTCAACGGCTCCGGCATCTCGCTGGGCCACCCCGTCGGCGCCACCGGCGGCCGCATCCTCGCCACCCTGCTGCGCGAACTCGACCGCCGCCAGGCCCGCTACGGCCTGGAGACCATGTGCCTGGGCGGGGGCCAGGGTCTGGCCGCGGTCTTCGAACGGCCCACCGACACGACCCACGCTCATGGAGGACGCTGACATGGCCGGACTCATCGCGTACGGCGCCTACGTGCCGTACCACCGCCTCGCGAGGACCGATGTCGCAGCCGCCCTGGGCGGCAGGGGAGGCAAGGGCACCCGCGCGGTCGCGGGCTACGACGAGGACACCACGTCCATGGCCGTCGAGGCGGCCCGCGGCGCCCTGGCCCGTGAAGGGCTGCGATCCCGCGTCAGCCAGCTCTTCCTCGCCACCGCCGCGCCCGCCTACCTCGACAAGACCAACGCGGCCGCCGTGCACGCCGCCCTCGGCCTCGACCCGCACGTGCTCGCCGCCGACATGGCCGGCTCCGTGCGCTCCGGCCTCGGCGCCCTGGTCACCGCCGCCCGCTCCCCGGTGCCGACCCTGACGGTCCTGTCGGACCTGCGCACCGGTCTGCCCGGCGGCACCGACGAGGTCGCGGGCGGCGACGGCGCGGCGGCGTTCGTCTTCGGCGGACACCGCAACGGGGCCCCCGTCATCGCGGAGCTGCTCGCCCACGACACGGTCAGCGACGAACTCCTCGACCGCTGGCGGCTGCCCGGCGCGCCCGTCTCCCGGGTCTGGGAGGAGCGCTTCGCCGAGGAGATCTACGTGTCCCTCGCCGACAAGGCGCTCACCGCGGCCCTCGACCACGCGGCACTCGACATCGGCTCGATCGACCACTTCGTCGTCGCGGGTCTGCACACGCGCGCGTGCGCGACGGTCCGGCGCACCGCCGGTGTCCGTCCCGAGGCGGTGACCCCGGACCTCACCGGGGCGATCGGCAACGCCGGCACCGCGCAGCCTGGACTGCTCCTCGCCGACGTCCTCGACCGGGCCCGGCCCGGCGAGACCATCGCCCTCGTCGTGCTCGGCGACGGCGCCGGAGTCCTCCTGCTGCGCGCCACCGACGCGCTCCCGGCCCACCGCGCCGCCCGCCCGGTCGCCGCCCAGATCGCCACGGGCAGCGCCCCGATGCCGTACGCCACCTATCTGTCCTGGCGGGGCCTCCTCGACCGCGAACCGCCCCGTCGGCCGGACCCCGAGCCGCCGTACGCGCCGCCCGCGCACCGCCGTACCGGCTGGAAGTACGGCTTCGTGGCCTCCCGTTGCGAGAAGTGCGCCACCCGGCATCTGCCGCCGGACCGGGTGTGCACCTCGTGCCGGAGCGTCGACGCCATGACCGACGAGCCGATGGCGGACGTGCGCGGCACGGTCGCCACGTTCACCGTCGACCGCCTGGCGGCCACCCCGAGCCCGCCGATGCTCGTCGTGGTCGTCGACTATGACGGCGGCGGCCGGTTCCGCTGCCAGCTGACCGACGCCACCGAGGCCGACGCCGTCATCGGGGCCCGGGTCGAGATGACGTTCCGGCGCACGGTCACGGCGTCCGGCGTCCACAACTACTTCTGGAAGGCCCGGCCGGTGCGCACGGGCGAGACCGAGGGGACACACTGATGGGCTCGCACGGAATCAGGGACCGGGTCGCGATCGTCGGCATGGGCTGCACGCCCTTCGGCGAGCACTGGACCCGCTCGGCGGACGACCTGCTGATCGACGCCGTCGGCGAGGCCGTCACCTCGGCCGGCATCACCCTCGACGACATCGACGCGTACTGGTTCGGCACCCAGGCGTCCGGCGTGTCCGGGCTGACCCTGAGCCGCGCGCTCCACCTGCCCAACAAGCCGGTCACCCGCGTCGAGAACATGTGCGCGACCGGCTCCGAGGCCCTGCGCAACGCCTGCTACGCCGTCGCTTCGGGGGCGTACGACGTGGCGATGGCCGTCGGCGTGGAGAAGCTCAAGGACTCCGGCATGTCCGGACTGTCCGGTACGGCCATCCCGGGCGCCGGCGACGACAGCCGCGGGGAGATCACCGCCCCGGCCAACTTCTCCCTCCTGGCGCCCGCCTACGCCGCCAAGTACGGCCTGGCGGAGGAGGAGATGAAGGACGTCATCACCCGCATCGCCTGGAAGAACCACGTCAACGGGGCCCGCAACCCGCGCGCGCAGTTCCGCAAGGAGGTGCCGCTGGAGCGCATCCGGTCGGCCCCGATCGTCGCGGGCATGCTCGGCGTGTTCGACTGCTCGGGCGTCTCGGACGGCTCGGCGGCGGCCATCGTCGTACGCGCCGAGGACGCCTACAAGTACACCGACAAGCCGATCTTCGTGAAGGCGCTGTCCTTCGCCGCCGGTCCGGCGGACGGGCTCCTCGACCCGGAGTACGACTTCACCACCTTCCCCGAGGTCGTCGCCTCCGCACAGGAGGCCTACCGGCAGGCGGGCATCACCGACCCGCGCGCCGAACTCGCCCTCGCCGAGGTCCACGACTGCTTCACGCCCACGGAGTTGGTGCTGATGGAGGACCTGGGCTTCGCCGAGCGCGGTCAGGGATGGAAGGACGTCAGCAGCGGGGCGTTCGACCTGGACGGCTCGCTGCCGGTCAACCCCGACGGCGGCCTGAAGGCCTTCGGCCACCCCATCGGCGCCTCAGGACTGCGCATGATGTTCGAGGCCTGGCTCCAACTGCGCGGCGAGGCACCGGCCGAGCGGACCGTGAGGTCCGTGGCCGAGGGGCGCTCGCTCGCCCTGACCCACAACCTCGGCGGCGGACCCGGCGAGTGCGTCTCATTCGTGTCGGTCGTCGGCAGTCAACTCACCGAATAGGTCCGGCCATGGGACGACTCGAAGACAAGATCGCCGTAGTCACCGGGGCCGCGTCCGGCATCGGCGCGGCCACCGCCCGCCGCCTCGCGGCCGAGGGCGCGCACACGGTGGTCGCCGACCTGAACCTCGACGGCGCCAAGGCAGTGACGGAGGAGATCCGCGCCGCCGGCGGCTCTGCGACGGCCCTCCCGGTCGACCTCGGCGACATCGAGAGCGTACGGGCCATGGTGGCCACGACGGTCGAGACGTACGGCGGTCTCGACGTCCTGCACAACAACGCGGCGGCCACCCACCTGGCCGCCCGTCAGGACCTCGCCGTCGTGGAGGCCGACCCGGCGGTCTGGGACGACACGATGCGCATCAACCTGCGCGGGACCATGGTCGCCGTCCAGGCCGCCGTCCCGCACATGATCGCGCGGGGCGGCGGCTCCATCATCAACACCTCGTCAGGGGCCGGGCTTTCGGGCGACCTGCGCAACCCGGCGTACGGCGCCTCGAAGGCCGCCCTCATCAACCTCACGCAGTACGTCGCCACCCAGTACGGCAAGCAGGGCGTGCGCTGCAACGCCATCGCGCCCGGCTTCATCGTGACCCCGGCCAGTTCCGGTTCGGCGCACGGGGCGATCCGGGAGGCGATGCTGCGCCACCACCTCACACCGCGCCTCGGACGCCCGGAGGACGTCGCGTCGGCGGTCGTCTTCCTCGCCTCCGACGAGTCGGCGTTCATCACCGGGCACACCCTGCGCGTGGACGGCGGGCTGCTGTCCCATCAGCCGTACGTCGCGGATCTGCGCGACGCCTGAGAACCGAGGTCGCTGCCGCCGGGGGCGCTGACATCAGCGCCCCCGGTTCTCGGCGTCGCCCGGGGCCGGGACGCTCAGACCAGCGTCTCCGGCTCCACCGTCTCCGGCTCCAGGTCCCCCAGGTAAGCCGCCCGCACCGCCGGATCGCGCCGTACCTCCTCCGGCGTACCGGCGCAGATCCGGCGTCCGAAGTCCAGAACCACGACCTGGTCGCAGACGCTCATCACCATGTCGACGTCGTGCTCGACGAGCAGGACCCCCATGCCCCAGTCCTCGGCGAGCCGCCGTACCAGGTGGGCCAGTTCCCTGGTCTCGTCGTCCGAGAGGCCCGCCGCCGGTTCGTCGAGCAGCAGCACCGACGGCGAGGCCGCCACCGCGCGGGCGATGGCCAGCAGCCGGCGCTCTCCGTACGACAGGTCGTCCACCGGCCGGTCCAGGCTGTCCTGGAGTCCGAACTCCCGTACCGCGACCAGCACATGCGCGGGCAGCGGGCGGCTGCCGGGACGGATCAGGTCCGTGAGGTATGCCCAGCGGCCGGGCCGGTCGCAGGCCGCGTACAGGTTGTCCAGGACCGTCATGTCCTCGAACAGCTCCAGGGACTGGAAGGACCGGCTCAGACCGGCGGCGGCCCGCCGGTGGACCGGCAGCCGGGTCGCGTCCCGCTCGCCGAGGCGCACACTGCCCGTCGCGGCCCGGGTGAAGCCGGTGACCGCGTCGATGGCGGAGGTCTTGCCGGCGCCGTTAGGACCGATGAGCCCCACGACCTGGCCCGGCTCGACGTCCAGGGAGAGCCCGTCGACGGCGACGACGCCGCCGTATCGGACGGTGAGGTCCCGTACCTGGAGGGGGAGTGGGGCGGCACGGGGCACGGTCTCGTCCTTCGGGACGCTCGCCGACCCCTTCGAAGGCAGCATGCGCCGGCTCCGTGCCGCCCGTGTGCCGAGGCCCTTCCCGATGCCGTCCTGGTTGCCCACCAGCGTCAGCACCAGGATGATCCCGCCGATCAGCGGCATCCACGCACTGAGCCCGGGCAGGACGAGGTCGCCGAACCGGGCGCCCACCGTGCCCGCGGCGAAGGTCGCGCCGAACAGCGGGCCGACGAGGAAGCCGACTCCTCCGATGACCGCGAGGCCGAGCGCGGTGATGGAGCCGAAGCTAGCGAAGTCGGACAGGACGACCGAGGTCGAGCGGAAGCCGGTGAGCACTCCGGCGAGCGCGGCGATGGCCGCGGACAGGCCGAAAGCGTAGAGCTTGGCGGCGCGGACGTCGATGCCGAGGGCGGCGGCGGCCCGTTCGTTCGCCCGTACGGCGATCAGCCGGCGGCCGGTCCGGCTGCGCCGCACGTTGGCGACCACGAGGGTGGCGGCGACGAACAGCACGAGCACCACGGCGGCGTACCGCTGCGGATGGTCGACGCCGGAGATGCTGACCCCGAAGAGCGTCTGCTTGCCGACCGCGATGCCGTCGCTGCCCGGGGTCGTCGACAGGTCGGTGTTCTGGAAGACCATCGCCTCCAGGGTGGTGCCGAGGCCCAGGGTGATGATCGCGAGATTGACGCCGCGGGTGCGCACGGCGGGGAGTGCGAACAGCAGGCCGATCGGCACGGTCCCCAACACCCCGGCCAGCAGGGCCAGTTCGAACGGCCACCCCCAGTCGGCCGCCGCGTGTCCGGCCAGGAAGGCGCCGGTCCCGGCCAGTGCGTAGGCCGCGAGGGAGACCTGTCCCGCGTATCCGGTGACGACGACGATCGACAGGATGATCAGCGACAGCACCAGGGTGGTGGTGATCGCGTCGGCCCACAGCGGTGTCGCCAGGCTGACCAGCGCCAGCCCCGCCACAACGGCGAGCGCCAGGGGCAGGGGGCGCACCTTCCCGGTGCCCAGACCGGGCAGCCGGTCCAGGAACGTGCCGCGCAGCGGCAGCGCCCGGCCGCGTGCGACCAGGGCCAGGGCGATGAAGAGGAAGGGGACCGAGGCGGCGAGCCCGGTGACGTCGGAGCCGAAGCGGGTCAGCTCGGACTGCACGACGCCGATGACCAGGCCACCGGCCAGCGTGACGGGGAACGAGGAGAACCTGCCGACCAGGGCGGCGGCCAGAGCACTGAGCAGGAGGGTGGTCAGCCCGGTCACGGACAGGCCGATGACCGGCACGATCAGGATGCCCGTCAGCCCCGCGAGCGCCGATCCCAGCGCCCAGTTGCCGGTGGCGATCAGATCCGGGGACCAGCCGAGCGAGGCAGCCGCGCCCTCGTTCTCCGCGACCGCGCTGGTGCCCAGGCCGAACAGGGTGCGCTTGTAGAGGAGATGGAGGAGCACGGTCGCGACGACCGCGATGCCGATCAGCCAGACGCGGTCCTCGGAGACCGTCGCCCCGGCGATCGTCAGAAGCTTGGTGGGCAGCTTGCCCGGCACCAGCTCCAGGCTGTCGCCGTAGCGCTTGACGGCGATCGCGGTGAGCACGATGAACACCGCCAGGGTGCCGACCAGGCGGGCCAGCGTGGACGCGCTGCGCAGCGGGCGGAGCACCAGCAGGTGGGTGAGCACGCCCAGGACCGCGGAGGCGAGCACACCGCACGCGGTGGCGGGCCAGTACGCCACGCCGTGCTGGGTGGCGAGCTCCCACTGGACATAGGCCCCGGCCATGCCGATCGCGCCGTGCGCGAAGTTCAGGACGCCGGAGCCCCGGTAGACCAGCACGATGCCGTGCGCGGTGAGCGCGTAGAGGGCGCCGAGACCGAGGCCGAGCAGGGCGAAACGCAGGACGTCGTCCATCGAGGAACCTCCCGAGGGCAGGAGCGAGACAGCACATTCATTTAAATAATTGTGCCGAGAGTACTTCACTAACCACAAAACGCACCCCATGCTGTTCGGCATCTCGACGACGAGCACAGCGGAGGAACCATGAACCACTCACGCCGACGCAGAACCGCCGCAGCGGGCGCCCTCGCGGTGACCGGAGCCCTGCTCGCCGCCGGCTGCGGGGGAGAGGCGTCCGGCAGCTCGAAGGAGGAGACCTCCGCCCTGAAGGGCACACCGGTCAAGGTGATGGTCTGGGCGCCGGAGGACACCCAGGGCAGCGCCCAGCCCGGAGTCCGGCTCACCGCCCAGGCGTACGAGAAGTGGATCAACGCCAACGGCGGGATCAAGGGCGCCCCGCTGAAGGTCCTCACCTGCAACGAGAAGGGCAACCCCGACGAGGCCGAGAAGTGCGCCCAGCAGGCGGTGGCCGAGAAGGTGGTCGCGGTGGTGGGCTCCTACAGCCTCGCCGGTGACCGCTACATGCCCATCCTGCAGAAGGCCGGCATCCCGTACATCGGCGGCACCGGAGTCTCGGCGGCCGAGTTCTCCAACCCGCTGTCGTTCCCGGTCAACGGCGGCACCCCGGTGGTGTTCGCGGCCCACGGGCGGCAACTGGTGCAGGACGGCTGCAAGAAGATCTCCGGTGTGCGCTACGACGTGGCAGCCGCCGCCGTCGTCTCGCAGTTCCTCACCGTCGGCGCGGTCTCCGCGGGAGCGCCGGCGCCCAAGGACATCAAGGTGCCGCTCACCGCCACCGACCTCGCCCCGCAGGTCGCCGCCGCGACCAAGGGAAGCGACTGCGTGAGCGTCATCATGGGCACCGCCTCGGGCCTGTTCGTGAAGTCGTACGTGCAGTCGGGCGCCAAGACGAAGCTCGGCAGCGTCGTCGGCAACCTGACCCCGCAGCTCGCCGAGAGCACCGGCGGAGCCGGCGGCCCGCTGGAGGGCGCCGCGATCACCGGCT
This sequence comes from Streptomyces sp. NPDC047072, assembly GCF_040643855.1. NCBI lineage: Bacteria > Bacillati > Actinomycetota > Actinomycetes > Kitasatosporales > Streptomycetaceae > Streptomyces > Streptomyces sp. NPDC047072. Next base: position 65,085 of record NZ_JBEYVC010000023.1, read on the forward strand.
ACTTCCCGCCGACCTCCGACGCCGCCTGGAAGGACTTCCTCGCGGCCACCAAGGGCGACAAGGACATCGACACCTCCAACGGCGCCAACGAGACGACGTGGGTGGCCTTCAAGGTCTTCACCGAGGCCGCCAAGAAGCTCCCGGCGATCACCTCGAAGGCCCTCGTGCAGGAGCTCGACACCAGCTCCGGCATCAGCACCGGCGGACTGACCCCGCCGCTGAGCTGGACGGCGTCCACGGCCCTGCCGATCAAGGGGCTCAACCGCATCCACAACACCACCGCCACCGAACTGACCATCCGCGACGGGAAGATCGAGTGGGCCAAGCCCGGATCGACCTTCGTCGACGTCCGCAAGATCCTGACGGCCCTGCCGTCCAGCTGAGGAGCAGGCCAGTGCCGGACACCACCGACGCACCCCTGATCGAAGCACGCTCCCTGTCCGCCGGATACGGCAGCCGGCCCGTCGTACGCGACCTCGACCTGGAGGTCCGCCCCGGCGAGGTCGTCGCCCTGTTCGGCCCCAACGGCGCCGGCAAGACCACCACCCTCAGGGCGCTCTCCGGCAGCCTCGCCCCCCTGGAGGGCGAGGTGCGCTGGCTGGGCGAACCCGGCCGGACACCGCTGCACCGCCGCGCCCGCCAGGGCCTGGCCTACGTCGGTGAGCGGACGGTCTTCACCCGGCTCGACACCGCGGACAACCTGCGGGTCGGCCGGGTGAGGTCCCAGCAGGCGCTGGAACTCTTCCCCGAGCTCGAAAAGCGACTCGGCACCGGCGCGGGCATGCTGTCCGGCGGCGAGCAGCAGATGCTGTCGCTGGCCCGCGCCCTGTGCCGCGCGCCCAAGCTGCTCCTCGCGGACGAACTCTCCCTCGGCCTCGCCCCGTTGGTGGTCGACCGCCTCCTGCGCGCGGTACGCGAGGCGGCCGACCACGGCCTCGGCGCCCTGCTGGTCGAACAGCATGTGCGCAAGGTCCTGGACGTCGCCGACCGCGTGTACGTCCTGCATCGCGGCCGCGTCACCCTGTCCGGCACCCCGGCGGAACTGCGCGGCAACCTCGACGCGATCGAGTCGTCGTACCTCGCGCAGGCCACAGCGGAAAACACCACGTACGCAACCGATTGAGGTGAACGCCGTGTCAGGCGCACGCGAGCAGATCCGATCCCTCGTCCTCTCCGGCGACACCTTCGACCAACCGGCCGACGAGCTAAGGGAGTTGCAGCTGGAGGCCGCCCGGGAGACCTTCACCGCCCACCGCGAGCGGGTTCCGCTGCTGCGCACCCGGGCGGCGGAGACCGGCGTCGACGAGATCACCGGCCTCGACGACCTGGTGCCGCTGCTCTTCTCGCACACCAGCTACAAGTCCTACCCCGTCTCCCTCATCACCGCGGGCCGCTGGGACCGGCTCCTGCGCTGGTACACCACCGTGTCCGCGGTCGAACCAGGCGACGTCGACATGGACGGCGTCAGCGACATCGACGAGTGGACCGACCGCATCACCGCCGCGGGCCACCGCCCGTACATCACCAGCGGCACCTCCGGGAAGGTCTCCTTCCTCAACTGCGATGCCAGTGACCTGAGTTTCCTCCACGACATCCTGGAGCACCTCACCTGCTGGCCCGACCCTCTGCCGGCCAAACCCACCCGCCGCGGCTATCTGCTCGCACCGGCGAGCGGCCCGATGCGCTCCATCGACGGCTTCCGCTGGCACGCCGAGGTCTTCGCGCAACCCGGCGGGACCAGGCTGCTCACCGAGGACCCGATGCGGGTGTCCGAACTGATGAGCAGCGCGTTGCTGCGCCGCAGGATCGCGGAAGGCGCTGCGACCCCGCAGGAGATCAGCTCCTTCGAGACCGTCTCCGAGTCCCGCGAGCGGGAACTGGGCGTGGCCATGTCCGCCATCGTCGACGACATCGCCGCCCACCGCGACGAACCGCTACTGATCGCCGGCATGAACAACCAGCAGTTCACCCTCATCCAGGCCCTGCGTGCCCGCGGTGTGGCCGACGGCAGTCTGCACCCGGACACGCTGGTACTGAGCGGCGGCGGCAACAAGGGCCGCGCCCTCCCCGACGACTACCAGCAGCAACTCACCGCCTTCTACGACGGAGTCCGCCGCGTCCGCAGCTACGGCATGACCGAACTCCAGGGCTCCTGCCTCGCCTGCGAGGAGGGCAACTACCACGTCCCGCCCTGGGTGATCCCCCTGGTCCTCGACGAGCCCGGCGAGAAGCTGCTCAACCCCGAACAGGGCGTCGTCGAGGGCCGGTTCGCCTTCCTCGACGTCTCCCTCGAAGGCCGCTGGGGCGGACTGATCAGCGGCGACCGGGTCTTCGTGGACTTCTCGCCGTGCGCCTGCGGCCGCCCGGGACCGGCGGTCCTGCCCGACATCCGGCGCTACGGCGACCTCGGCGGCGACGACAAGATCACCTGCGCGGCGACACTCGACTCCTATGTGCGAGGGATGATCCACTGATGAGCCGTACGACACTCGACGGCACCGCGGCCGCCCCCGTGACCGTCGTCCACGTGGTCCGGGGCGAGGTCGACGCGGGCACCCCCGTCGACCTCGGCCGGTTCGCCGCACCCGCCCTCGACCTGGACCGTCTGGTGTGGCCCCGCACCGAACCCGGCCCCGCCTTTAACGTGCCCGTGGCGGAGATCGTCGACCTGCTGGTGGAGACCGGCGAGGCCCTCAAGGCGGACCGCGCGGGCCTGCTCGCCGAGGCCCTGGAGCGGATGGTCCCGGTCAGCCCGCTGCCCGCGGAGGTCCTGGAGCGCGCCTACGCCGTGCTGTGGCGCAGCTTCCAACGCCCCTCTCTGTACGCCCAGATCGACCACGAACTCGGCGGTGCGGACGTGCTCGACGGCTGGCGCGAGGTCCGCCTGCCCGACGACCGGATCGCGGCCACCCGCGCGTTCCCGCCCCGCCTGGTGCACATCATCGCGGGCAACGCGCCCGGAGTCGCGGCGATGTCCGTCGTACGCGGCGCGCTCACCAAGGGCGTCAACCTCCTGAAGCTGCCCTCGAACGACCTGTTCACCGCGACCGCGATCCTGCGCACGATGGCCGCGGTCGCCCCCGGGCACCCGGTGGTGCGGTCGTTCTCCGCGGTGTACTGGCGCGGCGGCGACGAGGCGGTGGAGAGTGTGCTGTTCCGCCCGCAGTTCTTCGACAAGCTGGTCGCCTGGGGCGGTGAGTCCACCATCCGCAGCGCGCTGAAGTACGTCGGCCCGGGCTTCGAGCTCGTCTCCTTCGACCCCAAGACCTCGATCTCGATGATCGGCCGCGAGGCCTTCGCGTCCGAGGAGAGCCTGGCCCGGGCGGCCGACGCGGGCGCCGCCGACGCCACCTTCTTCAACCAGCAGGCGTGCGTTGCCAGCCGTTTCCAGTTCGTCGAGGGTTCCTGGGACGACGCCGACCGCTACGCCGCGCTGCTGTGCGAACGCCTGGGCGTGGCAAGGGAGTTCAGCTCGGCCGGCGGCCCACGGGTCGCCGCGGAACTGCGCGAGGAGATCGACGTCCTGCGGTCCATGGAACCGGAGTACCGCGTCTGGGGCGGCTACGACGGCCAGGGCCTGGTCATCCGCTCACCGGAACCGGTCGACTTCCACCCCGACGGCAAGATCGTGGACGTCGTCCCGGTCGCCGCCCTGTCCGAGGCGGTGGCACACGCCGGGGTCGCCACCCAGACGGTCGGCGTCTACCCCGACACCCGCAAGGCCGAACTGCGCGACGCCCTCGCCTGCGCCGGCGTACAACGCGTGGTCTCCCTCGGCAGGGCAGGCGGCATGCCACCGGGCCTCTCCCACGACGGCTTCTACCCCCTGCAACGCCTCATGCGGTGGGTGAACGACGAGTGAGGCCTCCGGCCGCGGCGCCCGGCGGTACGTCCGGCCTGCGTGACCGGTCACCCGGTGGAGGTTGGTCCGGCTGAGGAGTTCGAGGATGCGGCTGTGATCTCCGCGCGATCCCGGGCGGAGCCGACTGCATGCACTGGCTGCGGTCGGATCCCTGAACCGGGAGCACAGCCGGTACCTGCGCCACGTTGCCGACGAGGCAGTCGGTGTCCGTCCGGCGCGGATCGAGCTGACGATCAGCCGCCTGTACTGCGAGAACCCTGCACGCCCGAAGGCCACATTCGCGGAGCGCATCGCCGGGCCGACGGTGCGGTATCAGCGTCGAACTCCCGGACCGCAGGCGATGATTGCGACAGCGCCGGCCGGGAAGGAGGTCGCCCCGACCTGGCCCCGCGGCGACAACATCCTCGCCCCTACCAAGGCCAGGGGCACCTGCACCGGCGTTGGGCCGAGGGCGAACACAACATTGCGGCCCTCGGCGTGCACGCTGACGGCGACCTCGCAGTTCGCCCCCTCGTCCATTGGCCCGTAGTACTGCCGATACGCGGAGGCCCGCACCTCGCCGGGCATCGTCGCCCCGGGTGCGTGCGGCGCCGCGTGGACCAGTTTGGTTAAGCTGCCACGTTGCGGGGGCAGTTGGCGCAATATCGCCGATCTCAGGGCTGTTGCTCCTGAGGGGACCGTTCTGGGGCCTGGGGTGACGGGCCGTGCGCAGGTCCGGGGCCCGTCGCTGTTCCTTGGCTATGCCCGCGATGGCAAGGTGGTGGTGCCGGCTCTGACCTCGGACGGGTTCTTCCTCACCGGTGATCTGCTGGTCTGCGGTGTGGACGGCACGGTCGCGGTGATGGGCCGTGAGAAGGACGTGATCATCCGTGGTGGACGTAACCTCGACATCACTGAGATCGAACGGGCTGTCGCCACGCACCCGGGCGTGGCCCGTGTCTGCGTGGCCCCGGTACCGGACCCGCTCCTCGGTGAACGCGCTGCCGTGCTCCTGGTGGTGGAGGACGGCAGCGGTGCACTCGGCCTGGACGAGATCACCGCACACCTTGCCGGTACGGGCCTGTCCAAGGCCAAGTGGCCCGAATTCGTGTTCACCGTGAGCGAGTTGCCGCAGACGGCCGTCGGCAAGCTCGACCGCTTTGGTGCGCGCGGACTCGCCCACGACCTGCACGCGGGGCTCACCCCGCAGCCTGGAGCTCACCCCGAACAGCGCCTGCAAGGAGATGCATGACGACCTCCACGACCCGCACCCCCCATTTCGACCGCGGCCGGTGGGCGCGAGGCGGTCCCGAGACCGTAGGTCCGGGCGTGCACCGCATCCCGCTGCCGCTGCCGGAGGACGGACTGCGGGCCGTCAACGTCTACGCGCTGGAAGGGCTGACGGAAGGACTGGTCCTCATCGACGGCGGCTGGTCGGTCCCCGAGTCCCGCAAGGCACTTGAGGACGCCCTGGCCGAACTGGGGCATGACCTCGGCGAGATCAGCCACGTGCTGGTCACCCACATCCACCGCGACCACTACACCCAGGCCGTCGAACTGCGCAGGCTGCTGGGCTCCCAGGTCTACCTGGGCGCCGGCGAACGGCGCGGTCTGGAGCTGCTGGGGGAGCTGCGCACGGACGAGCCGGTCGGCTCGCTCGGCACACTGCGCCGGGCCGGCGCGCACGACCTTGCCGAGCGGGTCGCGGCGATGTACGACGACGGCTTCGACCACACCGTCTGGGAGGCGCCGGACCGCTGGCTGGAGGCGGAGGAACTCCGTTTCGGCGACGTCCGGTTGACGGTCGTTCCGACCCCCGGCCACACCCAGGGGCATGTCGTCTACCTCGACCGGGCGCGCGGGCTGCTCTTCTCGGGCGACCACGTCCTGCCGCACATCACCCCCTCCATCGGCTTCGAACTCGGCGCCCCCGCCCTGCCGTTGGGTGACTACCTTGACTCACTGCACACGATGACCACGCTCGCCGACGCCCAACTGCTGCCCGCGCACGGCCCGGTCGGCGACAGTGTGCATGCCCGGGTGGGCGAGCTGCTGACCCACCACGACGACCGGCTCGCCGCGACGCTGGCGGCTCTGGACGGCCGTACCCGCACGGCGTACGAGGTCGCGGGGGAGCTGGGGTGGACCCGGCGCAAGGTCTCCTTCGCCGACCTCGGAGCCTTCGACCAGATGCTCGCCGTCAACGAGACCGCGGCCCACCTGGACGTGCTGGTGGCCCGCGGACGCGCCTCGTGCTCCAGGGCCGACGGGGTCAACCGGTACGCGGCCGCGGGCGTTTGAGGGAGGGCGCTCAACGCGCCGTCCAGCCTCCGTCGACGTAGAGCTCGGAGCCGGTCATGAAGCTCGCGTCGTCGCAGGCGAGGAAGGCCACGGCGGCCGCCACCTCCTCGGGCGTGCCGAGCCGGCCGAGCGGCGTCCCCTCGACCATCGCGGTCTGCCGGGGTGTGTCGTGCCACAGTTCGCGGGAGCGGGGTGTGGCGATGAAGCCGGGGTGAATCGAGTTCACTCGCACGTTGTGCTGTGCCCAGTGCAGTGCGGCGTTCTTCGTCATGGTGCGTACGGCGCCTTTGGCTGCGTGGTAGGAGAACTGGGCGCCGAAGCCGCCGACGGTGCCGAAGATGGAGGCGATGTTGACGATGGAGCCTCCGCCGGAGCGCCGGATGGAGGGTCCGCCGTACTTCATGCCGAGCCAGACACCGGTCTGGGTCACCCCGAGGACCCGGTTCCAGGACTGCATGGTCTCGGTCTCCACTGTGTGCATGGTGGCGATGCCGGCGTTGTTGACCAGCACGGACAGCTCGCCGAGCGTGGCGGTCGCGGTGGCGACGACTTCGCGCCACGCGGACTCGTCCGAGACGTCGAGGGCCAGGCCGAGGGCGCCGCCCCCGACCTCCTCGGCGAGCTTTTTGCAGGGCCCGGCGTCGAGGTCGGTGACGACGACCGCCGCGCCCTCGGCCGCGAGGCGTCGTACGACGGCCTCGCCGATGCCTCCGGTGGCGCCGGTGACCAGTGCCGTCTTCCCGGCCAGCCTTGATCGCATCGTGCCGTCCCTGTTCCTCGGTGTTCCTTGGTGTTTCTCAGTGGCGTATGCCGAGCCAGGCGAGTGCTCCGCCGTCGATCACGTACGACGATCCGGTGATGAACGCGGCATCGTCGCAGGCCAGGAAGCACGCCAGCCCGGCGACCTCCTCCGGCTGTCCGAGTCGCTCCACCAACTGGGGTGCGGTCAGCTCGCGTTCCATGACGTCACGGTCCTCGGCGGCGGCGAAGTAGTCGCGGGCCAGCGGCGTTTCGATCACGCCGGGACACAGGCAGTTGCAGCGCACCGGGGCCAGGTCGACGGCGGTGACCTTGGTCAGATGGATGACAGCGGCCTTGGTGACGCCGTACGCGGGGGCGTTGGGAAAGCCTGTCAGGCCGGAGACGGAGGCCATGTTGACGATGGCGGGCCCGCGAGGCGAGCGCCGCAGATACGGTGCGGCGAACTTGGTCGCCAGCCATGCCGCCTTGAGATTGACCTCGTAGACCGCGTCCCAGACCTCCTCGGGAAGCGAGTCGACGGCGCGGTCCGGCGCGGTGGTGAAGGCGGTCTCGATCACACCGGCGTTGTTGACCAGCACGTCGAGCCCCTCGAAGCGCTCCGCGGCCCGCGTCACCATGCCCGCGATGCTGTCGCCGGCGCGCAGATCACAGCCGATCGCCTCGGCTCGGGCCCCGGCGCCGCGTACCAGCTCCGCGGTGTCGGCGGCCGTCGCCTCGTTCCGGTCGGCGACGGCCACCGCGGCCGCTCCGCGCCGGGCCATCTCCACGGCGATCGCCCGCCCGATGCCCTGCCCCGCACCGGTGACGAGCACGCTCTTACCGTCCAAGCCACCTGCCATGGGGCCGCTCCCGAACTCGCTCACCCAAACTGAATTTACTTCATTCCATGGAGTCTAGGTTCACGGATCGGGGTGGACAAGACTCTGGTTGGGGCGATGAGGGTGTGTCGTTGCGGGGAGTTGAGGCGGGGGGGCGATGCCGGGTGGCGGGGGAGAGGCAGGGTGGTCGCCGGGGTCCAGGGGTGTCGCGTCGTGGGGGCCGTCGGTCGGCGGCCGGCCTCCGGTCCGTATCAGCCGAGTTCGGCCAGTCGTCGTACGGGTCGGGGCCGCGAAGGTCTCCATCCGGCGTGATGTGGCGCCCAGGTGCGGCGAGACGATCACCGTGTCGATGCCGAGTCTGCCGTAGGGCTCGATGCCATGCCTGAAGGGGGACTGTCAAACGAGTGGTGTAACTGCGGTAGTTGTGATTACTGACGGGCCGCCGACAGGCGGCCGTCGAAGGTGATGTCGAAAGCGTTCAGGGCGGTCTTCCAGCGCATGGTCCAACGGGCGTGGCCCTTGCCCGTGGGATCGAGCGACATGATCGCCATGTAGACGCACTTCAACGCGGCCTGCTCGTTGGGGAAATGTCCACGGGCCTTGACCGCTCGCCGGATCCGCGCGTTGACCGACTCGATCGCATTGGTGGTACAGACGATGCGCTGGATCTCGGTGTCGAACCGCAGGAAGGGGGTGAACTCCTCCCAGGCGTTCTCCCACAGTTTCACGATCGCCGGATACTTTCTGTCCCAGGAATCGGCGAACTCCGCGAACCGGTCCAGGGCGGCCTCCTCGGTCGGCGCCGTGTAGACGGGCTTGAGGAGACGCGCGATCTTGTCCCAGTCCTGACGGGCGGCATAGCGGAAGGAGTTCCGCAGCAGATGCACGACGCAGGTCTGCACGATCGTCCGGGGCCAGACCGTCTCCACCGCCTCGGGCAGGCCTTTCAGCCCGTCGCAGACCAGCATGAGCACGTCGCTGACGCCGCGGTTCTTGATCTCGGTGAGGATGTGCAGCCAGTGCTTGGCGCCCTCGCCGCCGTCGCCGGCCCACAGGCCCAGGATCTCCCGTCGGCCCTCGGTGGTGACGGCCCGGGCCACGTAGATGGGCCGGTTGGCGACCACGCCGTCGCGGATCTTCACGTGGATGGCGTCGATGAAGACCACCGGATAGACGGCGTCGAGGGGACGGCTCTGTTATTCGGCCATGCCCTCGAGGACCTGGTCGGTGATGGTTGAAATGATCTGGCGGGAGACTTCGGCGCCATAGACCTCGGCCAGGTGGGCTTGCACCTCGCCGGTGGTCAGGCCCTTCGCGGCGAGCGAGATGACCATCTCGTCGACGCCGGTCAGGCGCTTCTGCCGCTTCTTGACGATCTTTGGTTCGAAGGAGCTGTCCCGGTCGCGCGGCACCGTTATCTCCACCGGGCCGACGTCGGCCAGCACGGTTTTGGTGCGTTTGCCGTTGCGGGAGTTGCCGCCGTTCTTGCCGGCCGGGTCGTGCTTGTCATAGCCGAGATGGTCCGTGATCTCGCTTTCCAGAGCGGACTCCAGCAACCGCTTGGTCAACTGCTGCAGCAGCCCGCCTTCACCGGTCAACGCAGCCCCTTCCGCCTGGGCCCGGTGCACCAGCTCGTCGATCAACTGGTCGTCCACGGCCTTCGCCGACACTGCGCTTGTGGACTCGTCACCCTCGGACTCGGACACGTTCTCACTGGTCATCGATGCATCTTCCATGATCGGGAGTTACACCGAACGTCTTACAGTCCCGGACCCGCTTGTCGACGTGACAGTCAGTCGTGGTGGGCGAAAGCCGCCCCTGCACGTGGCGGCGGCGGCTAAATTCACGGGATGGCCGTACAGATCGAATTCGTCGATCAGACCCGCGCCACGGCGCAGTTCGTGGACTCGCGGGTCAGCAAGACAGAGGCACACTCGTACTTCTACGAGCTCCTGCCTCACGGCGCAGTCGCCGTCTACAAAGTGGTTCAGCCCACGACCAAGAGAGGGGACCCAACGGGTGAAGCGGTGTCCGGAGAGATCGTGGTCTACGGCCCCGGAACTTGGTTCGCGGCCTACGGCACTCGCTTCGCGCGGTAGCGAGCGGCAGCCACCTGCTCGTCGTGGCTCTTTCGCGACGGCCCGGTGCTGTGCTGCCAGTGCAGAGAGAGAAAGTGCGCCGGGTCGGTGCCGCGGCTGCGCGGGCCCATGAACCGGGAAAGTGACCGTCGTGCCGTGCCGAGGGCAGCCAGGAGATCAGGAAACCTTCCGCCTCGTAGGGCGGGTCAGGCCGTACCCGACGGGAGTGGGGCGCCTGGAATCGTGCGCAAGAGGAAGCCTCTGACACGTAGCCGCGCGGGGACATGCCTCACCGCGTCTCCCTGCCCCCCGGGCTCCAGGACGTGCTTCCACTGCGGTGGCCTGCTCTGACCGGCTCTCCCCGGAGGGCAGCTCGCCGGTGGACTCGGTTGTTTTCAGGTGCAGGTGGCTGGTCTCGTTTGTGCGGCGGGCCGGGTTGCCGGCTGTGGGTGGCCGCCTCGGCGGGATCGCTGTCCGGGCGCGGGCGCGGGCGCGGGTGCGGGTGAGGGCGCGGGTGCGGGTGAGGGCCGCATGCATCGGCAACTTCTGGGCGGGAGCCCGGTGTTGGGCCCCGTGCAGGTCGGCGCCCTCCGGTGTCGCGCGACCGGCACCAGCGTTTCTTGTGCGGTCTTGGTGGTGCCTGGTAGGACTGTGACACGCCGTCACCGTCACATGTTCGATTCTGCGGGGGTTGCATGTGGCCGCCTCGGCCTTGAGTTCTTCGCCTGGGCCGCGCTCTGGTGCCCCGCGTCCTTCTCGGCAGCGGCTTCCCGCCGTGGTCAGACGGGCCGGACAGCACGGTTCGGCGCTGGCCGCTGTCGCGGTGACTGTGCTGCTGTGTGCGACAGTGCTGGCCGCGCTCGCGGCGCTGGCCGGGAGTTCCGTGCAGGACGGCGCCGTACGGCGGCTGGCCGGTCGCTTCGACGCGCAGGCGAGCGTGAGCGCGTCCTTCCGGGCCGGCGGCATGGCCGTCGCCGATCGGGATGTGCGGGCGGCTGTCGAGCGGGTGTTCGCCGGGGTGCCGCAGCAAACCTACGTCGGCCTGCTGGGCGTGTCGCCGGTCTCGGTGACAGGGATCGGCGAAAAGGCCGGCCCGCCGCGTGTTCCCGGAGCCGGCGATCTGCATCCGGTCGCCGTCCAAGGCGGGGGCAGGTTCGGGCAGTTGGTCGCCGGGCGGTGGCCCGCCGGCACCGCCGACGCACCGGCCGCCGCGTTCACCTCCCTGCCCGAGGTCCGGGTCGCCACCGGATCCACCGCCCCGGTCGACGCGGCGGTGCCCGAGGCGCTGGCCCGGCGGCTGGGCGTCGGGCCCGGCACCGCCCTGCGGGTGGAGGACGCCTTCGGGCGGGCCGTGACCGTACGGATCACCGGCGTCTTCCGGGCGCGCGGCGCCGTCGGGTTCTGGCCGGCCATGGCCGGCGACCTGGCCCCCGGGACGACCGCCGACCAGAGCCTGCTCGTCGTGTCGGCGTCGGCCCTCAACGGCAGCGCTGTCCTGAACGGGCACCTGACGGCCCACTGGAGTGCGCAGCCCGACTTCTCCCGGACCGACGCGGCCGACTTCGCCGGGCTGCACGAACGGCTGCGCGCGTTCTCCGGGAGCCAGAGCCGCGTGTCGGTGTTCGGCGTGCGGCAGCCGTCGCTGGACGACCTGAGGGTGGTCTCCGGTCTGCCGGGTGCGATCGACGATCTGACGGTGCCGATGGTGGCGGCCCGCTCCTCGCTCTACCTGCCGAGCGTGATGCTGGCGGCTCTCGCCCTCGCCACCCTGGTCCTGGCCGCACGGCAGTTGACGGTGCGCCGGCGCGACGAGCTGGCCCTCCAACGCGCCAGAGGCGCCGGCACCCCGCGGCTGCTGGGAGGCGCCGCGGCGGAGTGGGCACTCACCGGCATCCCGGCCGCAGTCGCCGCCCCCTTCCTGGCCGGACTGCTGCACCCAGGCGCCCGGGGAACCGGTGTGTGGGTGGCGGTGGGTCTGACCCTGTTGGTGCACGCGGCGGCGGTGCTGCTGCCCGTCCTGCCGTCGGCGCGGATGCGCCCGGCGCGGGGCGCGCGGGCGGCTGCTGCGCAGCGGCTGGGCGCCGACCTGGCCCTGGCGGCCGTCGCCGTCCTGGGCTATCTGGAACTGCGGCGGCACCATTCACTGCTGGCCGGTCTGGGGACCGGCGGCGCGGCCGCCGACCCGGTACTGGTCCTGGTGCCGGCCCTGGTCGCGGGCGCCGCAGCCCTTCTTCTCCTACGACTGCTGCCGCTGGCCTCCCTCGCGCTGGACGCGTTCGCCCGTCGTAGCCGCGGGGTGGTCTTCGCGCTGGCCGGCTGGCAGCTGGGCCGGCGGGCCGCACGCAACGCGGGGCCGGTGGTGCTGATGTGCCTGGCCGTGTCGGTGAGCGCGTTCGCGACGACCGCGCTGGCCTGCCTCGGCGCGCTGGCCTTCGAGGAGGCCGCGTACACCGTGGGGGCCGATGTGCGGATCTCGCCGTCCGCAGCCGGCAGTTACCCCTCCTCCGTACTGGGCACCGCCTATCGCGCGCTGCCGGCGGTGACCGCTGTGACACCGGTGACGCGGTCGACGGTGAATCTGCCCGGCGGCGCCACCGAGGACCTGGTCGGCACGATCGGCGGCCCCGCTCCCCGCACCCCGTCACCGGACGTCCACGGGATACGGCTGCCCGGGCGTGCGGCCGCGCTGCTGCTGGACGAACGGCTCAGCAGTGACGGCAGCCGGGCGGCACCGGGCGTGGAGCTGACGGTGCAGGACGCCGCCGGTCTCGTCAGCACGGTGACCACCCGCCTGCCCGCCGCCGACGGAGCCCGGCACACGGTCGTCGTTCCCCTTGAGGTGGCGCTGAGCGGCGGCCGCCTGCGGCAGTTCCCGCTGACGGTGACCGCCGTGAGCCTCCACCCGCAGCCGGGTAGGCATCCCGCGCGACTGGACCTGGAGCTGATCCGGGTGGGCGCACGCGGCACCACGGACACCTGGGTGAGCCGGCTGCCCCGCGGGCAGGCCTGGGCCGACGGCACGGACCACGCCTCCGACTCCACCGCGGGCGCATGCGAGGGAAAACCGACGGGTGTCTACGAGCCCGGCACCCCCGGGGTGTGCTCCCTCGTTCCCGGCGGCGCCGGGGTACTGCGGGCCATCATCAGCACCGGCATTCGGCCCTCGCAGGCCGCCGATGACGCCTTCGGCGGAGGCCTGTCCGACAGCGACTACGACACCCGGCCCGCCGGCACGGTGCGACTGGTCGCGGGCCCGGCCGGCCCTGCCGCGCCGCTGCCGGTGCGCGCCGACGCCGCGACGCTGAGCGCCGCGCGCCTGAGCGTGGGCGCCACCACAACACTGGATCTGGGAAGCGCCCGGATCACGGCCGAAATCGTCGGCCGAATCGGCGCGGTGCCCGGACTGGGCCGCGGACAGGGGCATCTGATCGCCGACCAGCGCCAGCTCGCCGCCGCGATGACGCGGGCGGGTGCCGACCAGGAGGATCCCGCGTTCTGGTGGCTGAGCAGCACCGACAGCGCGCGCACGGCAGCCGCCGCCGAGGCGCAGCCCGCGCTGGGCCGCGTCACCACCACAGCCCGTACCGCCGCTGCCCTGCAGGCGGACCCGTTCCGCAGCGGGCTGCGCCGGGCGCTGGAACTGGTCCGGTATGCGGCTCCCGCTTTCGCGGTCATCGCCTTCACCGTGCACGCCATCATCTCCACCCGCCGGCGCCGCACGGAGTTCGCCCTGCTGCGGGCGATCGGTGTCCGCACCGGAAACCTGTCCGCGCTGCTGGGCACCGAGCAGCTGGGGCTGGCCCTGTTCGCGGTGGTCCCCGGGGCGCTGATGGGCATGGCCCTCGCGTCGGCGGTGCTGCCACTGGTCACGGTGGACGACAGCGGGCAGGCTCCCTTTCCGCCGCTGCCGCTGGTCATGCCCTGGGCGAGCGTGGCGCTCTTCACGGTGGCCACCGCTGTCCTCATCAGCGCGGTCGTGCTGGTGCTGGCCCGGCTGCTGTCCCGGGTGGACCTGGTGCGGGTGCTGCGAGCGGGTGAGGACCGTTGAGCCCGCAGTCCGGCACGACGGACATGGACGGCCCCGGGCACGGCCGGACACGCCCTGGGAAGCACGGACGGTGACGCGACCGGTGGGCGCGGCGGTGACGCGGCGCCTGATACGCAAGGAGAGCCGCGGCGATCTGCCGCTGCTGGCCTGCCTCGCGGCCATCGTCCTGGTGCTCACAGCACTGTGCGCGTGGGCGCCCGCCTACGCGGGCGGCCAGGAGGACCGGGCACTGCGCCAGCGCGTCCACGCCTCGCAGGCACCAGCGCCCCTGATCAGCCTGAGCACCACGCCCGAGGTCTTCACCACGGTGCCGCCCGCGCTGGACGCGGCCGGCCTGCTCGACGCCGGCCGCACCCTCACCGAGCACCTCACCGGCCCCGCCGCACCTCTGGTGACCGTCACCGGCGCCGGCTACGACTACAGCCAGGCGTCCCTCGTCTCACCGCGGCCTCCTGGCCCGGCGAACGCCGCCACCCAGCTGGCGCTCAGCTACCTGCCGTCCGCGCGAACGCACCTGCGCTACGTCAGCGGCCACCCGCCCGCCGAGCGCACGCCGTTGGGCACCGCGCCGCAGATCGCCTTGTCGCAGGCCAGCGCGAAGGCGCTCGGTGTGCGGGCCGGCAGCCGGCTGACCCTCAAGTTCGCCAAGACGCTCGGCGTGCAGAGCGCACCGCCCCAGGCGCAGCTGCTCGTGAGCGGCGTCTACCGCACCACGGCCACGCGCGACGACTTCTGGTCCGGCCGCGAGACCCTGGACCAGCCATCGCGCTACCCGGCCGAGCGCTCCGCGGGCACTGTGCTGGCCGTCCGAGGCCTCGTCGGCCTCGACGCGGCCGACCTGCTGGCCGGCGCCGGCGTCGGCGGCCCCCGCATGACGTGGCAGCTGCGCGCCGACCTGTCCGGGGCGGCACTCGACCAGGCCCGCGCCCTGACCGGCCCGCTGTCCCACTACAGTGCGGACCTGAACGATGCCCTGTGCCAGGGGGTCGACCCGATCACCAGCGACCTCAGCTGCCATCTCGCCGGTCAGCCCACCGGCCCCCTGCTGCTGATCGACTCCCTGACGCCGCTGCTCGCCGACTTCACCGCCGAGGACCAACAGGCCAGACAGCTGGCGACGTTCGCCGTCGACACGCTGGCCGCGGTCGCGCTGGCCACCGTCACCGTCGCGGTACGGCTGCTGCTGCGCCGCAGGCAGGCGCAACTGCGGCTGCAGCGCGCGCGGGGCGCGTCCACCGTGCGGCTGGTGCTGCTGCGCTGCGCCGTCGCCTGGCCGGTCGTGGCGATCGCCGCACTGCTCGGCTGGACGGCCGGAGAGGCCCTCGCTCCCACCGGCACCTCCGGATCGCCCCAACCGATGACCGCGACCCTCACCGCCTCGGCAGTGGCACTCATACTGCCCCTGATGACCTGGCGCGCGGTCCGCGAACCACGCAGACCCGGCCGACTGCGCCGCCCACGCCGCACCCTCGCCGCCGGCCGACGCGTCGTCATGGAACTGACGGTACTGATCGCCACAGCGGCGGGCGTGATCGCGCTGCGCTCGCAGGGCCCCGACCCCATCCTCGGCGCCGTGCCGGTGCTGGTGGCGCTGAGCGTCGTACTCCTCCTGCTGCGCTGCTCCCCGCTCGTACTGCGCCTGGTGCTGCGGCAGGCCCGGCGCGGCCGGGGAACGGTGGGCTTCATCGGGGCGGCCCGGGCCGCGCACGACGCCCCGGCGACCGGGCTGGCCCTGTTCGTCCTGGTCCTGACCCTGGGGACGGCCGTGTTCGGCGGCCTCGTGCACCGTACGATCGACGACGGCCTGGCCACCGGCGCGGCCTGGACCACCGGCGCCGACGCGGGCGCGACCGTGGCCGGGACCGTCACGCCCGCACCGGGCAGCCGTACAAGCGGCATCCGGACCGCCCTCCAGCACCTGTACACCCTCGACCTGACAGCACAGGCCGACGGAGCGGAGATCTCGCCGGTCGCCGTGATCACCGTGGACCCGGAGCAACTGGCCGCCGTCGCACCGACGTCACCGCTGGCCACCACCCTGCTGGCCCGCCTGGCCACGTCCACGGATGCCCGGGGCGACGCGGACGCCCCCCTGCCCTGCCTCCTCTCACCCGGCCTGCGGGCCAGAGAACACACCGGAGGCTTCACCAGCACAATCGCACCCCAGGGACAGCGTCCAAGAGACCTGATGTTCAAGCCGGTCGGCACCCTCACCGCCGCCGAACTGCACGACCCGCTCCTGGGCCCGGTCACCGCGCAGGTCGCCGCCGGAACACCCCTGCTGATCACCACCACCAAAGCCGCACACCTGATCCCGCCGCAGCACCTCCGTCGACGTACGCCCGTCGCGGATCCCTACGGTGCGCTGCACCTGCTCGGACACCAGCGCGTCATGGGTGACCACGACCACGGTGACACCCAGCTCCTCATTCGCCCGGCGCAGCGCGGCGAAGACCTCGTCGCTGGTGGCGGTGTCGAGTTGACCGGTGGGCTCGTCCGCGAACAACACCCGCGGCTCGTTGGCGCTGGCCACGGCGATGGCCACCCGCTGCTGCTCCCCGCCGGAGAGCGTGTCGGGGATGCGGTTGCGGCAGTGGCCGACGGACAGCAGGTCGAGCAGTTCCTCCGCCCGGGCCCGGCGCCGGGAGCGCTTGATCCCGGCGTACGTCATCGGAAGCATCACGTTCTCCGTCGCCGAGAGGTACGGCAGGAGGTTGCGGGAGGTCTGCTGCAGGACAAAGCCCACCGTGCTACGCCGGTACCCGAGCCGCTCGCGGCGCTTCATCGCCAGCAGGTCGTACCCGGCGACCTCGGCGCCGCCCGCGGTGGGCACGTCCTGGCCGGAGAGTATGCCCAGCAGGGTCGACTTGCCCGAACCGGAGGCACCGACCACCGCGATCATCTCGCCCTCGGCCACCGTCAGATCAAGGCCCTGCAGCGCCTGCACCTCGACACCCTCGCTCTGGAAGATCCGTACCAGGTTCTCGCACACGACCAGCCCCGCCTCGCGCTGCGGTGCGGCGGCCTCGGCCCGCCGACGCAGCTCGTCCAGGTCCGGTGCCCCGGTCGGCTGTTCATGAACGGGCACACGGTCCCCCGGGGAAGGTGAAGTCTGCGGACAACGCTGTCAGGCCATCGCCAGGGTAATGCGGAAATCTCCCCGAGAGGCCGGATCCACCAGTTCGCCGACGGCACACCGATCAGCACGGCCGCGGGGCCGATGCCGGCGCCGAAACGCTGGACGCATCCCGCCGACGGCTGGTCCGGGCGCGCCAGTTCAGGACGATGCCCGCGATCTCACTGAGCCACTGCTCCTCCTGCGCTCGCGTGCGAGGAAGGAGTAGATCCTTCTCGGTCTCCGCGGGCCTGAGGGCTGTCCGCGAAGGCTTCCTGGAGACCCGGTGGCCTGGCGAGCCGTCTGGATGCGGAGGAGTCCGAGGCCGCGCGCGGTCTGCTGGCGGCGGGTGTCGGGGAGGTGGTCGTCAAACGCGGCGCGCGCGGGGCGACGGTCTTCACCTCCGACGGGGCGACCTATAGTGCCGCCGCACGGCAGGTGGACGCCGTCGACCTGGTCGGCGCGGGCGACGCTTTCGTGGCCGGATACCTGTCCGGACTCCTGGACGGCGCCGGTGTGCCGGACCGTCTGCACCGGGCGGTGACCACCGCGGCCTTCGCCGTCGCCACCCGGGGCGACTGGGAAGGGCTTCCCACGCGCGACGAACTCGCCCTGTTCGACGAACCCGACGGCACGACCATCCGCTGTCCGCTGTCCGCTGTCCGCTGTCCGCTGTCCGCTGTCCGCTGTCGGGTGAGGGGTGAGGCATGACTTTCACGGCAGCACCCGCCACGGTCGTCGTGGACGCAGGGCATGAGCTGGCCGAGGGCGGCCGCTGGATGGATGGCCGGTCCGTGTATGTCGGCCTCCTCACCGGCCGCCTGAACGAACTGTACGAGACCACCGGGAAGCCCGCGTGCCCGCGTCAACTGGCCTGGTTCGGCGTGCCGTTGGGGCGTGGTTGCCCCGGTGTGCGACGAGCCGGACGTGTGGATCGCCGTTGCGGGCGCTGACAGCGTGCCGCGCAGCGCCGGCCGGGGCCGGCTGTCCCGTGCCGGACCGAGCAGCGGTACGGCTTCCCTCTTCCTGGGCCGACGGGGCCGACGGGGCCGATGGTGCCGGGTCGCGGCGGGCTGTTACGGTCTGGCGGCGGCGCGCAGGTCGCCTGCCCCGTGTCGTTCCTGTCCGACGGGTCGGCGGGATCGCCTTCTGGCGGCCGTGTGGGAGCCGTGTGAGCCGTGCGGTATCCGCGTGCCGGACGACGGAGGGGCGTTACGATGCCGGGCGCGCTCGGAAGATCAGCCTCACCACCGCCACCACTAGCCGGGGAACAAGTGTCCGACAGTAGCCAGGCTGTGAACTCAACCGCCCCGGACCTTGAGCGGGTGGCTCTGGACCGTCTGCTCGAACTCGTCCGCTCCTTCGTGACCGGCCACGTCTCGTGGAAGCCACTGTTCACCGGCGCGGTCGTCACCGGGGAGGACCGCCTGCGCCTGTACTTCCGCTCACCCGAACGGGACCGTACCTACGGTGTGGATGTCCTGATCAGCCGTACGGGGCCCGGCCTGTTGGGTGCTCTGACCTCTCCGGCATACCTGGCCAACGAGCACCTGCACCAGCTCTCCGACGACCCGCACTGTGACGTGATCGTGGACTGCACCGAGTACTGACAGGTCTCCTTAAGGGCGTCGACCAGGATGCTGACGCCTTCCACGGCCTGGGCCGAGCGCACCACCTCCTCGGGGCGATGCGGGCGCGTGGCCGGGGCAGAAGGACGCTTCGAGGACACGTCCCTGCCCGCCCGGCTCCGGCAGCCGAACGGGCAGGGAGCGGGAGCTGTGTCGCTGCCGGCACGGCGGGGAGTGCCAGGGCCGGCCTCCCGGCGGTGCCGCACCGTCACGGGGCCGGCCCGAACCGGTGCGGCGCCCGCGCACGACGTGCCGGACACTGCCAGACAATCCTGGACATGGATCGGCGCAGGGAGCGCCCTCCGGTCCCGGGGCGCGGGGCGCAGACGGTCTCGCCAGGCTCCGGGCCGCACAGTCCGGCGATGACGATGCTGTCGCCCGGCATGCGGAGCGTCCTGCCCATGCCGAGGCCCCGGCGCCCGTGGAAGTGGGTGACGCCTCTGCCCGGGCACACGGCCGGCAGATTGCCCCCGGTGCATCCGGGCCGCGCGCCGACGGCTGGGAATCGTGTCCTGCCGGGGAGGTGGCCGCGAGGACGATGGGCACTCCTCGCCGACCTGCGGGGGGCACGCAGGCAGCGTGCATGTGCCGTCACGTGCCGGAGTGCAGGCGGTCAGGTGAACAGCGGACAGGCCCGTTTCGTAGCCGACTCCGGTGTCGGCTGCACGAACTGGACCTGCACCCTGGTCTGCCTCGCCCCGCCGCCCTGTACGTGCACTCCCAGTGCCGTGCACACGATCTGGTCGATGCCGCGCGCTGTCACCTTGTCGACGGTCAGGGGCACCATGAGCCGGATCGTTGCCGAGGCCGTGGTCACCACGACCTGCCGCGTCGCGGCCGGGCCGATCTCGGTGCGCAGCCCCGCATCACCCGGCCCGCTCAACAGCAGCGAGACCGCCTCGGAGACCGTGCCCAGCCGCCCGGTCCGCCGCAGCTGCGGCTCAAGCCGTCCGTCGCCGCCGACGAAGTAGAGCGTCACACCGGGAGCCAGCCCGGTCAGCGGCTCACCTGCCCCGGCCACCCCGGAGGGCCGGATACCGCAGCCCGCAAGCAGCACGGACAGCACGAGCAGCAGTGGCGGCAGCACCCGCCGGATCCCTCTCACAGCCCCTCCCATTCCTTCCGGTCCTCCCACTCCTCCCGATCTTTCCGGTCTTTCGGGCCGTCCCGCTCGTCCCGGCCGCGGGGCAGGCTCAGAACGAAACAGGCACCGCCCGCGCCCGCCGGACGGGCGGTGAGATCACCGCCGTGCAGGCGGGCGTTCTCCAGAGCGATGGCCAGCCCGAGCCCACTGCCGGGAGTACGGGTACGGGCGGTGTCGGCCTTGTAGAAGCGATCGAAGACATACGGCAGGACGTCCGCGGCCAGCCCGGGCCCGGCGTCGGTGACAGTGACCGTGACATGCCCGGGGCTGGCCGCGAGATGGACCCGCACCGGAGGAGCACCGTGCCGCAGGGCGTTACCGACCAGGTTGGCCAGGGCGACATCGATGCGGCGCCGGTCCACCCGCAGCCAGATCCGCTCGGGCGCCACGACCTCGACCCGATCCAGCCAGCCCCGCGCGCAGACAGTCGTGCACGGCGGCCGCCAGATCGACGTCCTCCCGCCGCAGCCGCGCACTGCCGCATCGAAACGGGAGACCTCCATCAAGTCCTCGACAAGCCGGACGAGGCGATGGGTCTCCTCGATCGCCAGCTGCGCGGACTCCTGCGCGTCGGGATCCGGCTGGTGCTCGGCGCCGGCCGCCAGCACCTCCACGACGGCCGTCAGGGTGCTCAGCGGCGTGCGCAGTTCGTGGGAGACATCGGCGGCGAACCTCCGGGCATCCGCCTGCATCCGCGCCATCGTGGTCATCGACCCCTGCAGGGACGCGGCCATCTCGTTCACGCTCACACTCAACTCGCCCAGCTCGTCCGCGCCGCCCCGCGGCGACCGCGCGTCCAGGTCACCGTCGGCCAGGCGGCGCGCGGTGTCCCGCAGATCGCGCACCGGCCGCAGCACGCTGCGCGCGGCCAGCAGCGCCAGCACAGCCGCCAGCGGCAACGCCAACATCGCGGTCCGGACGGCAGACTCCGTCAGAGCGTCGATCCGAACCCCTCGCCGACCGCCTCCCGGACATCCTCGACTTCCTCTCCCACACCTTCGGCCCCTACCCTTACTCCTCCGCCGGCAACGTCTTCGTGAACGTCAACGACGACGGCCCCGGAACCGCACCCGCAACCCGCCCCGTCTACCTCGGCGCTGGCAACACCGCATACATGACCCTCGACCAGGTCGTCCACGAGCAGGCCCACCAGTGGTACGCCAACGCGGTCATCCCCGCCGCCGACGAAGACTCCTGCCTCAGCGAATGCCTCGCCACCTACGCCACCTGGCTGTGGAACGAAGCAAAAGACGGCACCGACCTCGATACCCGCTACCGCCAACAAGTGCAGCAGCACAAGAACGACACCACCTGGTGGCACAGCCTCTACCAGCCCGGCAAACCACCAGGAATCAGCATCTGCACCAAGTGCCCCCTCGCCCTGCACGCACTACGCCACCAGATCGGCGATACCGCATTCCACCGCACCATCAAAGAATTCTCAGAGAACAAACGCGGAACATACGCCACCTGGACCGACTTCGAGTCCTTCGCCGAAAAGACCAGCGGCCAGAACCTCACCGTCTTCTTCAAAGCCTGGTTCCACAATGACACAATACCCGCCAACGAATACCTGTGGCCAGAATAACCAAACCTCTGAAAAACCTTCCTGCACCCCAGAAGACGACCCGGCAAATCCCGGCGAGCAACGCCTCGTCACACCTCAGAACATCTACGACGTCCAACGCTCGAAAGCCGCTCCACGATTTCCGCATTCCGAACAGACCCAGCCTCATCAACTCCCCGACACCCACAGCCAACCAGACTGCGAGCACCGAATACCAAAGCAACCACGCAACCGCAGGAATATCGCTACCGTCCCGTCCACGAGGCGCTCAAAAGGCCACCCAACGAGAGACCACTACCAGAAGGAAAAGCCGTGATGGCGGACGCTGCAGCCCAGACACCCACTGGTACGGACGCGAGCGCAACCGAGGTGCAGGAAACGCCAACCTCCATCGGAGAGGCGCTTTACCCCGAAGCGCCCCACCACAACTAGAACGAAAGCCAGCGTCCCTGAGCCAAGGCCACTGAACCGCGCACCCCCCCCGCTGGGAAACCATGCCGCCCCTCACTAAAGAACGCCAGCACGACCTCCTCAGCGTGAACACGGCCGACCACCCATCACCGGTGAAATAACGCATGACCAAGGGGCGGACCAGACCGACTCCATGACACAGACCTCGCAACGGGAGGCGTTGGGAAACAGCGACCCGCTCCTCCCACGGCACCTCGACGACGCCCGCCAGCTCGCGGCCGTCCTGCGGCTCTGCATCGACAAGGACGTCCACCTCCTCTTCAGCTGACGACGGCCGGCGCCACCGGCTCACCGCGACCAGCAGTCACGGGACAGACCTTAGGCGCGATTCGGCCGGCGACTCCCGCTGCCAACAACCGCAGGGCTACGCAGCCGCAGCCGCTCGCCCTGCGGCCCGAACACAACCAGGTACTCAACAGGCCCGCCGGAGCCGACATTCACCACCCCATGCGGGGCGCGGGTGTCGAACTCGACAACATCCCCGGCACTCAGAACCAGGTCCTGGTCACCGAGCGCGACCCACAACCGCCCATACAGGACGCACAACCACTCATAGCCCTCGTGGGCGACCTGCCGCGGCCGTACCGCCACACCCTCGACAGCAGGCAGGACATGCTTGTGGACGTGCAGGCCACCGACGTACCGGGTCAACGGCAGCACCGCCTTGCCATCCCCAAAGCTCAACGGCGCCCCAGCCCGCGGCCCGGCCGCGGGGGCGGGCGCGGTGCCGGCCAGTTCGTCCAGGGAGACCCGGTACTCCTTCGACAACCGCAGCAACACCTCCAGAGTGGGCTTGCGCCGACCGGTCTCGATCCGCGACAGCGTGCTGACCGAGATGCCGGTCGCGCAACTGACCTCGCAGAGCGTCGCACTGCGGCGCTCGCGCGCGGCCCGCAACCGGGGCCCCATCGCAGCCAGCGCGCCGTCCACATCGTCGACCGCCACCCTGCCCCTCCCTCCCGCCATGCCACCCCACCGCCCTGTCCTGCGAGTTTGCCAGATGGGCAAGACCGATCGCATCGGACGGGTACCGCGCCGCATGATCGACGGACAGCCGCGCCCGCCCGCGAATCCAGGAGAAACCCATGCAGCCCGAGCCGACCACCGAGCCCCGCCACCGCACCCTCAAGGCCCCCGCCGGGCGCCTGCACCTGGTCGAGCAGGGCACCGGCCCACTGGTCCTGCTCGTCCACGGCTTCCCCGAGTCCTGGTACTCCTGGCGCCACCAACTCCCGGCCCTCGCCGCGGCCGGCTACCGGGCGGCAGCGATCGACGTGCGCGGCTACGGCCGTTCCTCCAAGCCGAAAGAGACCGACGCCTACCGGATGCTCGACCTGGTGGAGGACAACATCGCCGCCGTACGCGCACTCGGCGAGGAAAACGCAGTGATCGTCGGCCACGACTGGGGCGGCACTATTGCCGCCACCTCAGCCCTGCTCCACCCCGAAGTCTTCCGTGCCGTCGGCCTCCTGAGCGTCCCCTACACGCCGCCCGGCGGCCCACGCCCCACCGACATCCTCGACCAGATCGGCGGCCCCGAGCAGGAGTTCTACGTCTCCTACTTCCAAAAGCCCGGCCGCGCCGAGGCGGAGATCGAACCCGACGTCCGGGGCTGGCTCGCGGGCTTCTACGCAGCCCTGTCCGCCGACACCATGCCCACCCAAGGAGAACCCGACCCCCACTTCGTCCCCCGCACCGGCGGCCGACTGCGCGACCGCTTCCCCACAGGGACCCTCCCGGCCTGGCTGAGCAAGAACGACCTCGACATCTACGCCGGTGAATTCGAGCGCACCGGCCTGACCGGCGCCCTCAACCGCTACCGCAACATGGACCGCGACTGGGAAGACCTCGCCCCACACCACGGAGCCCCGATCAAACAGCCCTCCCTGTTCATCGGCGGCACCCTCGACGCCTCCACCACCTGGATGGCCGACGCCATCGACGCCTACCCCACCACTCTCCCCGGCCTATCGGCCTCCCACCTCCTGGACGCCTGCGGCCACTGGATCCAGCAGGAACGCCCCAACGAGGTCAACCGCCTGCTCACCAACTGGCTCGCCACCCTCCCAGACTGAACCAGACAGGCCACCTGGGCAGCTTGACAGCCCGTTCGAGTCAAGCGCCGGTGACGTAGCACGACGGTCTCCTCACCGATACCGAACAGCCGCATCAGCCTTGGGCCGTGTCCGGCGAGGCACGAGCGGGCGAGGAGGGCCTTGGGAGCGTGAACACGCGTGAGTCCCGGAAGGGTCTGCTCTCTCCCGGGACAGTCGCGACACCTTACGGGGTGACGATGGTCCCCCGTAGATGCACGCGGCGCCGGACGAACAGCCGACGGGGGCCGCCGAGGCCGGCGACGCCGCACCCCGCCGAACTCGCCCGCTACCTCGGCACATACGCCCAGCTGGTGATCACACTGCGCGGCACCGCGTCGACGACCGGCCTGGACCTGATGAGCGCGCTGCGCCCGCCGACCCGTACGGAGAAGAACGAGGCGGCCGACGAGTTCGAGCGGGCCTTCAACGCGGACGCGCTCACCGCCGTGTACCAGCACATGGAGCGTGAAGTCCCGGACGAGCACCCGATGTTGAAGGGGAGTAGATCTTCGGACGGTCCTGTAGCGGGGAAGGTCCCTCCGAGCTCGCCCGTCGACACGACGCGCGGCCGGACCCGAAGGTGTTCGCCTGCGTCCCCAGTGAAGGCGCCGCACGCACCCAGGAGCTGTCGTACGAGGACCTGGCGGCCCATTCCGGACGGCTGACCCGTCCCTGAACCCACAGGCCCCGCACCAGCGAGCAGCGACACGGCGCGGTGCCACCACGCGTATTCGCGGGGATCGGAGGTTCATCACGCGACGCCGTGTCCAACGCCTCGAGGCGGGGCCCGGTTACGCTCCCGGGTCGGCGGAGGACTCGGCAGAACGCCGGCGGACGACGTCGGGCAGTTCGGGGGAGCGGGCGGCCGGGATGAAGAAGAGACTGGCATGCCCAGCCCGGTGACACGCAGCTCAGCAGCCCGTTGGACACGTCGGGATCGTCCACGGCGGCGACGCCACAGAACACCGGCACCGCCGATGATCAGCAGCACCATCACGGTCCACCGCTCCCGCAACGGGGCCGCCGCGCGCGTCACCACGCTCACCCACCAGGCGTGCCCGACCAGGATGCACAGCACCGCAGCGGCCGCGGGGACCAGCGTCGGCAGCACCCGGCGGATGACGTCACCGCCGGGCAGCCGGTGCTGCCCGGTCAGGTAGCCAGCCCGCACCAGCCACACCACGTACACCGGCACGGCGGCCACGATCAGCACCCACATCGCGATCTCCAGCGCCCACGCCCGCCCGCTCACCGGCTTCCCCTCGCTCGCCCGGCCGGGAGGAACGGCACAACTACACCGTGGGCATCGGGTCGGTGGAGTCGTCGGCGCCGAGGAGGAGTACGTGGTGTCCGACGGTCTCGGTATGGCCAGCGGTGACCGGGAAAGACCCGAGGAGTGCATTCCTCAGATTCTGTTGGGAATAGGGGAATTGATAGAAGGCCAGGTTTATAATTCCTGGAATTAACTGAGGAAGTTTTGCATCTGTAAGAGCAAGGGATTTTCTGAACGCGCGTTACGTTCCCTCCGGGGCCAACGCAGCTGCGCTTTTCTGGAATTCGCGGAGCGAATTCCAGGCTGAATTGCGGAGCAATTCAGCTGATCGTCACGGAGAGGCCACGATCGCCGCGGGCAACGGCAGTCCCGCCGCACGGGCCGCGAGACAGGTCGTGACGGTGAGGCCGCCCCCGGCGGAGTCCCCGGCGAAC
>NZ_JBEYVC010000024.1:0-90618 GCF_040643855.1 Streptomyces sp. NPDC047072
CCCTGGTCCCGCTCTGCCTCGCGGTCCTCGACCTGTACGCGGCCGCCCGGGGCATGACCAGCTGACAAGGCTGCTCCTGGCCGAACAGGAGGTCCTCCAGTTGTTCCTCACGGGCCTGGGCTGCTACGAACAGGAGTTCGTCGCCGGCCTCCAGGGAGTCGTCCTGGGTCGGGGTGAGGACGCGGGTGCCGCGGATGATGGTGACCAGGGAGGTGTCCTCGGGCCACTCCACGTCGCCGACCTGCGTGCCGGCCAGGGCCGACTCCTCGGGGAGGGTCAGCTCGACGAGGTTCGCGTCGCCGTGGCTGAAGCGGAGCAGGCGGACCAGGTCGCCGACGCTCACCGCCTCCTCGACCAGGGCGGACATCAGACGGGGCGTCGAGACGGCGACGTCCACGCCCCAGGACTCGTTGAACAGCCACTCGTTCTTCGGGTTGTTCACGCGCGCGACGACGCGCGGAACGCCGTACTCCGTCTTCGCGAGCAGGGAGACGACGAGGTTGACCTTGTCGTCGCCGGTCGCGGCGATCACGACGTTGCAGCGCTGGAGCGCGGCCTCGTCCAGGGAGGTGATCTCGCAGGCGTCGGCGAGCAGCCACTCCGCCTGCGGGACGCGCTCGACCGAGATGGCGGTCGGCGCCTTGTCGACGAGAAGGACCTCGTGGCCGTTCTCCAGCAGCTCGCCCGCGATCGAGCGGCCGACCGCGCCGGCACCGGCAATGGCGACCCTCATCAGTGACCGCCCTCCTCTTCGGGGCCCTCGGCGAAGGACGCCTCGACCTTCTCGATGTCGTCCGTGCGCATCATCACGTGGACCAGGTCGCCCTCCTGGAGGACGGTCTGCGAGGTGGGCAGGATCGCCTCGCCCAGACGGGTGAGGAACGCCACGCGGACGCCCGTCTCCTCCTGCATCCTGCTGATCTTGTGGCCGACCCAGGCGGTCGAGGCGTGCACCTCGGCCAGCTGGACGCCACCGGTGGGATCGCGCCACAGCGGCTCCGCGCCGGACGGCAGCAGCCTGCGCAGCATCTGGTCGGCCGTCCAGCGGACCGTGGCCACCGTCGGGATGCCCAGGCGCTGGTAGACCTCGGCGCGCCGGGGGTCGTAGATGCGGGCCGCGACGTTCTCGATGCCGAACATCTCGCGGGCCACCCGCGCGGCGATGATGTTGGAGTTGTCGCCGCTGGAGACCGCGGCGAAGGCGCCGGCCTCCTCGATGCCCGCCTCGCGCAGGGTGTCCTGGTCGAAGCCGACGCCGGTGACGCGACGGCCGCCGAAACCGGAGCCCAGTCGTCGGAAGGCGGTGGGGTCCTGGTCGATCACGGCGACCGTGTGCCCCTGTTGCTCCAGGGTCTGGGCGAGAGCGGAGCCCACTCTCCCGCAGCCCATGATGACGATGTGCACGACCGTCCTTCCGGTGTCCATAGTTACTGCTCAGCCACATCAGGGTCTCAGACCGACGCCCAAGCTACACACGCGCGGTAGGACGAGGGCACCCCCGTGCACGGTTGCCCGTGTGTTCGCGTCGTCCGGTCCCGATCAGCGGCGGCTGATGCTGCGGACGCTCGCCAGGGTGAGGATTCCGAGGCCGACGAGGGCGGCCGCGGCGCCGATGAGTTGCGCGGTGGTGTGCATGTGACCTCCGGGGGCGGTGACGGTCCTGCTGCGGACGGTCTTTTCAGGGGGGTCTTGTCATATAGACATGCCGCTCCGGCCACCTGTGGATATCGCTGCCGGGAGCGCCGTGCATTTCACCCGGTGGGCAGATGCGGGGTGCCGGGTGGTTGGGCATGCGTTCGAACGCCTACGATGCACTGTTGTGTCCAAACTGACCGACGTGCCCAAACGCATCCTGATCGGGCGCGCACTGCGCAGTGACCGGCTCGGGGAAACGCTCCTGCCCAAGCGCATCGCCCTCCCGGTGTTCGCCTCCGACCCGCTGTCCTCCGTGGCGTACGCGCCCGGCGAGGTGCTGCTGGTCCTGTCCATCGCGGGCGTGTCGGCGTACCACTTCAGCCCCTGGATCGCCGTCGCGGTCGTCGTGCTGATGTTCACGGTGGTCGCCTCCTACCGGCAGAACGTCCACGCCTACCCGAGCGGCGGCGGCGACTACGAGGTGGCCAACACCAACCTCGGCCCCAAGGCCGGCCTCACCGTCGCCAGCGCCCTGCTCGTCGACTACGTCCTGACCGTCGCCGTCTCCATCGCCTCCGGCATCGAGAACCTCGGCTCCGCGGTCCCCTTCGTCGTCGAGCACAAGGTGCTCTGCGCGATCGCCGTGATCGTGCTGCTCACGCTGATGAACCTGCGCGGGGTGAAGGAGTCCGGCTCGCTCTTCGCGATCCCGACGTACGTCTTCGTCACCGGCGTCTTCGTCATGATCGCGTGGGGTGCGTTCCGCGGACTGGTCCTAGGCGACACCATGCGGGCGCCGACCGCGGGCTATGAGATCAAGGCCGAGCACCAGGGGCTCGCGGGCTTCGCTCTGGTCTTCCTGATGTTGAGGGCGTTTTCCTCTGGTTGTGCCGCCTTGACCGGTGTCGAGGCGATCTCCAACGGCGTGCCCGCCTTCCGCAAGCCCAAGTCGAAGAACGCGGCGACCACGCTCGCGATGATGGGCCTGCTGGCCGTGACCATGTTCTGCGGGATCATCGCGCTGGCCATGGTGACCAAGGTCCGCATGGCCGAGAACCCCGGCGTGGACCTGCTGAAGAACGGCGTCGCCATCGGCTCCGACTACGTCCAGAACCCGGTGATCTCGCAGGTCGCCGAGGCGGTCTTCGGCAAGGGCAGCTTCCTGTTCGTGGTGCTCGCCGCGGCCACCGCGCTGGTGCTGTTCCTCGCCGCGAACACGGCGTACAACGGCTTCCCGCTGCTCGGCTCGATCCTCGCGCAGGACCGTTACCTCCCGCGCCAGCTGCACACCCGCGGCGACCGGCTCGCCTTCTCCAACGGCATCGTGCTGCTGGCCGGTGCGGCCGGGCTGCTGGTGTGGATCTACGGCGCCGACTCGACGCGGCTCATCCAGCTGTACATCGTCGGCGTGTTCGTGTCCTTCACGCTCAGCCAGACCGGCATGGTCCGGCACTGGAACCGCCATCTGGCCGTGGAGAAGGACCCCGCGAAGCGCAGCCACATGATCCGCTCCCGCGCGATCAACGCCTTCGGCGCCTTCTTCACCGGGCTCGTCCTGGTGGTCGTGCTGGTCACCAAGTTCACGCACGGCGCCTGGGTCGCGCTGCTCGGCATGTGCATCTTCTACGCGACGATGACGGCGATCCGTAAGCACTACGACCGGGTCGCCGAGGAGATCGCCGCGCCCGAGGGCCCGAGCGACGACAGCCTGAGGCCCTCCCGCGTCCACTCCGTCGTCCTGATCTCCAAGATCCACCGCCCGGCGCTGCGCGCGCTGGCCTACGCCAAGCTGATGCGCTCGGACTCCCTGGAGGCGCTGAGCGTCAACGTGGACCCGGCCGAGACGAAGGCGCTGCGCGCGGAGTGGGAACGGCGGGGGATCGACGTACCGCTGAAGGTGCTGGACTCGCCGTACCGTGAGATCACGCGGCCGATCATCGACTACGTCAAGGGGCTGCGGAAGGAGTCGCCGCGGGACGCGGTGTCCGTGATCATCCCCGAGTACGTGGTCGGGCATTGGTACGAGCATCTGCTGCACAACCAGAGCGCGCTGCGGCTCAAGGGGCGGCTGCTGTTCACGCCGGGGGTCATGGTGACGTCGGTGCCGTACCAGCTGCAGTCCTCCGAGGCGGCGAAGCTGCGGGCCCGCAGGCGGCAGGAGTGGAACGCGCCGGGGTCGGTGCGGCGGGGGCCGGCCGCTGTGGATCGGGCGAAGGAGTCTTCGGCGCCGAAGTAGACTGGTCGGCTGTTGTCCCGACTGTGTCCCCCGCTTTTTCCCGACGTGTGTCCCTCACTTTTTTTGGAGTCACCCCGCCATGCAGGCAGAACCGAAGAAATCGCTGGTGGGGCTGGAGTTCGAGGTCGAGGTCGGGCCCGTCGCGCACGGCGGGCACTGCATCGCCCGTACGTCCGACGGCCAGGTGCTGTTCGTCCGGCACACGCTGCCCGGTGAGCGGGTGGTGGCCCAGGTCACGGAGGGCGAGGAGGGCGCGCGTTTCCTGCGCGCGGACGCGGTGTCGGTCCTGGAGGCGTCCAAGGACCGTATCGAGGCGCCCTGCCCCTACGCCGGTCCCGGCCGCTGCGGCGGCTGCGACTGGCAGCACGCGAAGCCGGGGGCGCAGCGGCGGCTCAAGGGCGAGGTCGTCGCCGAGCAGCTGAAGCGGCTCGCGGGGCTCACGCCGGAGGAGGCGGGCTGGGACGGCACGGTGATGCCGGCCGAGGGGGACAAGCTGCCGGCGGGCGAGGTGCCGGCGTGGCGGACGCGCGTGCAGTACGCGGTCTCCGACGACGGGCGGGCGGGTCTGCGGCGGCACCGCTCTCACGAGGTCGAGCCGATCGAGCACTGCATGATCGCGGCGCCGGGTGTTTCGGAGCTGGGCATCGAGGAGCGCGACTGGTCCGGGATGGCGTCGGTGGAGGCGATCGCGGCGACGGGTTCGCAGGACCGGATGGTCATCCTGGAGCCCCGGCCGGGCGCTCGCCTGCCCCTCGTGGAGCTGGACAAGCCGGTGTCCGTCATGCGCGTGGAGGAGAAGGACGGCGGCATCCACCGTGTCCACGGCCGCGCCTTCGTGCGCGAGCGGGCGGACGGCCGTACGCACCGGGTGGGCAGCGGCGGCTTCTGGCAGGTCCACCCGCAGGCGGCGGACACGCTGGTCAAGGCGGTCATGCAGGGGCTGCTGCCGCGCAAGGGGGAGATGGCGCTCGACCTGTACTGCGGGGTGGGCCTGTTCGCGGGCGCCCTCGCGGACCGTCTCGGCGAGCAGGGAGCGGTGCTCGGCATCGAGTCCGGCAAGCGGGCGGTCGAGGACGCACGCCACAACCTCGCCTCCTTCGACCGGGTACGGATCGAACAGGGCAAGGTGGAGTCGGTGTTGCCGCGCACGGGCATCACGGAGGTCGACCTGATCGTCCTCGACCCGCCGCGGGCGGGGGCGGGCCGGAAGACGGTAGAACACCTGTCGCCGTTGGGGGCGCGGCGGATCGCGTATGTCGCTTGCGATCCGGCGGCGCTGGCTCGGGATCTGGGGTACTTCCGGGATGGGGGGTATCGGGTGCGGACGTTGAGGGTGTTCGATCTGTTTCCGATGACTCATCATGTGGAGTGCGTGGCGATTTTGGAGCCGGTGGGCAAGGGGGCCTGACCTGCAGTTACTTCCGATATAACACTTCGTTCGACCTGTTTCCGGATCGCTATGGAGTGGAGCGCACAATGCTCCTGCGCCCGGCGCGCGACGTTGCTGACCTGCGGCTTTGTCGAGGAATAGCGTGGAGTGCGCGTCTGATGTCTCGACGTTGCGCGAGTAACCGGTGACTCGTGACGCTCGTTCGACGCTGTTTTTGGCGGAGCGTCAGGTGCGATGGCTCCGAAGGATCGCTCGCCATCGTCCGGTCGCCCCTCTCACCGTGGCTCTCGGCGCATTCGGTCCACGCGATCAGTCGTCCCCTCGATGGTGATCCATGGCAGGGCGACCTTGGCCTGCTCCAATCGTGCGGCTTGAGCGCGGTCTGACGTCGGTGTGCAGGTGGGTTCGGCACGAGGTACCGAGAACCAACGGAAAGTGACGAAAGTGCCGCCGGAGAGCAGCGGGCAGGCATAGCCTGCAGGAATTACCGCAAGTCGGGCTGGGGCGGCCCGTATCGCGGCGGAGGTGTCATGGGTGGGGACTCGCGTGCATCAGGGCCGGTGGCGTTATCGGTGCGCCAGGAGCGTGGAGAGGTGCCCGACCCGTACGGCGAACGGGCCCTATTGACCTCTGCCATGACAAGCGGCTACGACGCCGTGCCCGACGAGGATCGCGAACTGCTGCTGCGCTATCTCGAAGCGGTGGTCGCCGCTAGACCAGCGCCCGTGCACACCGTCGTCGCTTTCAACGCCGTGTACTTCGGCTACGACCTCGGCGGCGATGGCTACGGCGCCAGCCCGCTGCGCCTCGACGACTTCCCCGTAATCACCTTCGGCGAGTCCGCTCCTGCGCTCCCGGTCGGTTCCATGGTGTGTGTCGCAACCGGTTCGGACCCGCTCTACGCCGAGATCGTGTACAAGGAGGGCGCCCACCCGGAGGTCGGTGCTCTTGGTGACGTACCGCCTTGGGTGTCGGGGGCACCCGCAGGTGCCGAGGGGCCGAACAGTCCGGGCAGCGACCCGGCACCGCTGCGCAGGGAACTTCTGGTCCCGGACCCTCACGCCTTCGGCCCGGCCCTGAGCCTGTCACCGGCCCAGCTTCACCGCATGCGCACACGCCGGCGGTGGATCAACGGGGACGGCCATGTCGTCGTCGACGTCTGCTACCCGTCCCGGGAGGCGTCCCGGTGCGACGACCTGACCGCCTACGCAGACCATCTGCTGACGACCGCACGGGCACAGCTGCTCAGCCCGTACGTTCCTGTCTCCCTTGCCGAACTGGTGGACAGCACGGACGCAGACTATCTGCGGGCGGGCCTGCTCGGTCTCCTCGACGCGGTAAGGGGAGTCCTCAACTCCTGCGACATGCTGCGCACTTGGGGCCACTACGCGATGACCCGGGCCTCCCTTGCGGACTGCTGGAATGATACCGGGCCGTTGGGCGGCGACGACCTCAGGTCCCTGGTGGCAGCAGTGGAACACGCGGCCACGCCGGCGAAGCGGCGCTACGGCCTGACCGCTCCGGTCACGGTGTACACGGCGGTCGGACCTCGACTGCGCGGATTCCCCGGTGCAGCGGAACTGCTCAAGGGCGTGGGTTATGCCGCGGCGGTGTGCCGGGCCAACGTGACGCTCGCCGACGTCGTCCAACGGGACAGTGATCAGGGCCTGTTCGAGAACGGTACTCGAGTCTCGCTCGACGACGCCTTCGAGGGAGGCGGCGTATGGCGCTCTCACCATCCCGGTGACGCGGAGCCTCCTGGAGATCCTCTGGCTTCGGCCGGATGCGGATGGATGTCCACGACAACTGCGCCTCCCGTACCGGACCCGGAGCCGGAAGCAGAGGTGGAGCCGGTCGACCTGCCACTCGCCGATGATGCCACCCTCGGCCCCAGTGAGCTGCTGCGCTTGGACGGCAACGACATCGTCTGGCAGCTGCCGCTGCGGCTGGCCCATCTCATCGACGGCCGACTCCCCCTGCACCCGCAGGCTGTGCGGGAACTGCGAGATGCTCACGGCCGACGCCCCATGATCCGCCTCGAACTCGACCACCCGGGCGGGACGTTGGAGGCGCCTGAGGCGGTCCAGGACGTCACCGCCGAACTCGGCGACGAGGAAGGTTGGTTGACCGGAGTCGTGTGGCCCGGCGACCTGTTTCCCGGGCTGATGCTTGAGCTGTGCCTGCCTCGCGGCGGCACGGTGATCCGCATGACCACGACGCGGCTCGATGAGCACGTGCAGGTCGGTGACCGTGTGATCGGGCACTGTTTTGACCCTTGTGTTCTCACCCGGGAGGACGTTCCGGGCAGTGACCGCAACGGCGACACCGCGGTGGGATTGGGCCCCCGGAAACTTGTGATGCGCACCGTCCGCCGATGCGGGCTGCTCACCCTGGACGGCCATGCCTTGCTGGACCGTTCGGGCCTGCCGTACGCGGCCTACGGTCGCCTTCCCGCGCGGGCGCAGACCGTCGCCCTGGAATCGGCTGTTGCCGAACTACTCGCCGAACGGCTCCTGGAACCGGCCCTCGGCAGCCGCGACGTCTGGGGTCAGCCGCATTTCCCCGCGCGAGACGGGGAGCGGGCGATCCCTCTCATCGGCTACCGCCCCGCTCGACGGCGGGTGATTCGCCCTTGGGGAGGCACGGAACCCGGCGGCGAGGGATTGCACGCCATCCAGTTCGTCCCTGGCCACCTGCGCCGTCTGCTACCGGGCTACTCGCCCAGCGAAGCTCAGCGAGCGGCCTTCCGGGAGTACTGCCGCAGGCTCGGCAAGGCTGACGGCTGGGACCTGCCCGAGGGATACACGTTCGTCACCGCTCACACACGCGGCGGCTGAGCCGTCCACGGCTCTCGCGAGCTTCTCGGCCTACATCTCTCGTCCGTCTCCCCTCTCATCTCGCAACCGCAGAAACGGAGCACGCACACATGCAGGACAGCTATCGCGTCGTGACGGGGCCACCGTTGTCCCCGTCAAGCGTGTCGGCCGAAGACCTCGGACGCCTGGCCGCAGCCCTGAATGCCCTGGAGAACCCGGTTGCCGCCGCCGTGGACGACCTCACAGACGGAATGGTGGAACTGGCCTTCAACTCCCTGCCGCCCAAGCAGCGGCAGGAATTGCTCGGAAGCCTGGGAATCCGCATGGCAGCTCCTCGACGCGCGGGCAACGCCCTGTGCCGGGACATTCTCGGCAGGTTGCGGCGCGAGATACGACAGCATGCGTGCACGTGCGCGGTCAGGAAACTTACACAGACCGTGATGAACCAGGTGGACAGGTTCGTCTTCGCACAGGACGGTGGCACGGTTTCCGACCCCGTCTCTCGCTGGGGCGCGATGCTGGTCCGCGCAGCGTTGTTCGCTTCGTGCAATGCCTCCGTCGCCGACGCCCACATCCTCGCCTGGGCGGCGGACCAGCACTGGTTCGGCGCGACCGCTGACGAGGAGGAGAGCGCACACTTCGACGCCGTCGCCGACGTGGCCCGATCCATCGTGGCTGAGCACCCGCGATTCGCCCCGGCCGCGGCGGAGGACAAGGATGCCTCTGTGCCCGACGCCACCACGCAGGAGCCCCCCGCCCCGGAGCCGGTGACGGACCTGGAGACGGCATGCCGCCAGCTGGAGTCCGCGCTCGCGGAAGCCCGGCAAGCCGTGGAGCGGACGGCTGGTGCGATCGAGGACGGCCGTCCTCCGCATGACAACGACCTGGCTTCGTTGGCCGCGCTGGGCGCCGCCTTCGACAGAGTCGACGCGGTCTTCCACACGGCGGGTATCGAGGGGGTGCCCCACCGCCTGGAGGACATGGCAGACGCCGCCAGCGCGCACCGGGCGGCGCATGAACAGGACCTCCAGGCTCGGCAATTACTGCGAGGGCTGCTGGACGTCGCATGTTCGCCGGGCAGCCCAGCCGCCTTCGCCGCCGAGGCGGTGCGTGGCGCGGCCCGTGGCCTGCTGGACGCAGCGGCGTGGGATGAGACGCAACGGCAGGAGAGCGCGGCGCTCGCCGCCCTGGCACGGATCATCCGGCTGGGGCATCAGGCGGACGCCGCGACGGAAATCCTGTCGCTTCAGCAGCAGGTGGTCCGAGTGCTGCCCGCGTGCGCCACTGCGGTTGTCATGGCGCACGAACTGTCGTTGCCAACGCAGGAAGAAGCCGTGCACGGCTCCGAGTGCGGCGCCCCCGCCGGGGCCGAGGCAGTCGGTGCCGACGGTTTGGAGACGGACACCGTCGAGCAGAGGGACGGCAGCCCCGTTGGGGAGACTGCCGACCACCCCGATGAGGCGACCGCGCCCAACTCCACCCCGGATCCGGAACGCGCCCCGGAACCCGATTTCGCCGGACCCACCTCGACCCCCCTCCGTGGCCGATGCCGCACCGACAACACCCGCGCCGCGCTACCCGCCGACAGTGCCCCGGTGGCACCCGCCAACGCGGAAGCAGACTCCCCGACCGCCCAGGTCGCAGTACCTGCACCCGAGCTCATCCCCGCCGCATCAGCCGTGGAGACGACCGCGCCGGTGCATCGGAACACCACAGAGGCGGAGGCCGAGCAGGCGCTTGCGCAGCTGGTCATGGATCGGCGTTTCGGGCTCGCCCACCATGTGGCGCGCGCGGCCGGCCACCCCGAACCACAGGTGGCGGCGCTCCGGCTGGCCGGTGCCGCGGATCTCCTCACCTTCGGTGACAGCCAGGGCGCCCGGCTCACCGCGGACTTGCTCCAGCAGTACGGCGGGTATGAGGGCCGTGACGCGGAGGGCAGCGAACTTGTCCTGCTGCCCGCCCTGTTGCGGACGGCGCTGATCACCGGCGACCATACGGCGGGCGCTCAGCTCAAGGCCCTGGTACCCAGGCTGCCGGACCGGCTAGGGGACGTGGCGACCGCCGTCGCCGACCGTGCCCTCAGCGGTGCCCTGAGGATTGCTTCTCCGGTCGTCATCGCCGACGCCTCCGAGACGGAGGCCCGACTGCGGGAGTTGCAAGAGCAGTGCCGTTCGCTGCTAGTGCCGCAGAGACTGCGGTTCGCTCGGGCGACGGAGATTGCCAAGCGATGGCTGGCACCCCGCGACGGTCTACTGGGGACGCTGCTCACCACTGTGGTGGACGACGATTGGGACGCGGTGACTGAGGTCCGGGAGCAGGCCGAGCGCCTGTCGAAGCTCGCCGAGATCAACAACGAGATCGACCGCATGGACCGCAAGCACCGTTCGCCCAGTGGCAAGCCGCTCCAGGGCTCCGGGCGGCAGGACCTGGTGCATCTCGTGGAGCGCGCCGCCGGCCTGGCCAAGGAATGGTGTCTGGCGATCGACGGCACCCGGCGCGGAGAGCGGTCCGACGCGAATCGGGCGGTCAAGGAGATTTCCGCCCTGCGCCAGTCTCTGCTTGACGGCAAGGAAGCCATGCTGGCGGAATTGGACGAGTTGGCTCGTCGTGCGGGTGCTGTTTCTGCCGCTGCGGCGTGGGCGGCCCGCGCCTCGATGGAAGAGCTGTTTGCCCTGCTGGCCGGCGACACGGCACCCACCCGCTCCGGCGCTGTCATCGCCACTGAACGTGTGCTGGACGTGGAGCTGCTGAAGGTGTGCGACACGCGCGACGAGCAGCCGCCGCTCAGCCGACTCCTTAAGGCGGTCGACCGGGGTTGGGACGAGGCCTTCGCGGAAAGGCTCGCCCACGACGCCTTCGGGGCAGCCCGCACCATCGTCGAGCTGGCCGGCCGCGGGGTGCTGCCCGCCGCGCGGGCAGGGGAGTTCAACTCGCCCGCAGTCACCGAGATCGCCGAGCAGGAGTCCGCCAGGCGCAGGGCGCTGCGGACGGCACACGACGAACTCGTTGCCGAGCTGCACCGCGCACAAGCCGACAGCGCCGTGACCGACGACCAGGACCTGCGCCTTCAGGAGTTGCTGGCCGACGCACGCCGTCGGCTCGATGACACCGCCAGGCACGACCTGATGGACGTACGGCGGGCGCTCGACACCGTACGGAACGACCTGCCCGACTTCCGGCAGCAGGCCGCCGCCCGGATCCGGGCCAGGCTCGACGTCCTGGACGTCACCGCAGACGGGCGGGACCAGGTGCTGCGGCGCCTGGACACCAATGACCTGGCCACCGCCGCCGATCTCGTCTACTTCCTGGAGATCGGCGAACCCGTCCCGGAGATCGAGGCTGGTGAGTCCCACCTGACCGAGTTCTTCCCGGTCGTGCCCGACGGCCTGCCGGGGGGCATCGATCGTGATCTAGTCGACCTCGTCCGCAGCCGAGGCAAACACCCGACCCTGCCTGTCCTGGACTACGGAACCCTCTCCAGCGACGAGGCGGCACAGGCGGCCGACGTCCTCGATGCGTGGCGGGAGCTGGGTGCCACCGAGCCGAAGGACCGGCTCGGCGTGGCCGCGAGTCGGCAGGTGCCGCCGCTCCTCAAACTCCTCGGCTACGACGCCAAGAGCGCTAGGCCGCTCGACGAGAGGTCCGCGCCCGCACATCGGCGCGAGTACCGTCTCTTCGAGGCGACCGAGGTGGAGATCAACGGAAGGGCGAAGGCACCGGCGTTCGGTTCGCAGATGAGGGAGCATGGCGGTACCCTCCGCGTGCTGCTGGTCTGGGGCCGCCCGTCCGCCGAGCTCGTCATGAGTTGGGCGTCGCGCGACACCAGCGGAGCGAGTCTCCTTGTCGTCTACTTCGGCACGATGAGCCGCCAGGCCCGCGTCGAACTCGCCGTCGGCTCTGACCGCTTGCAGCCGCTGCTGGTAGTGGACGACGCCGCTCTCGCCTACCTCGCGGCCCGGGGCAATCGACAGATCAGCACAGCCACACAGACACTGCTGCCGTTCTCCGGTGTCAATCCGTACATCAGGGAGAAGCGCGGCCGGATCGGCGGCGAGATGTTCTACGGCCGTGACGCCGAACGCGTGAGCATCCTCGACCCTCGCGGCACCCAGGTCATCTTCGGCGGCCGGGGCCTGGGCAAGTCGGCCCTGCTCAGCGACGCCGAAGAACGGTTCACGGAGCAACGCCCCAGCTACTACCAGGCGGTGTACGTGAACCTCGACCAGGAGAACATCGGCAAGGGCAGCTCACTGGGGCCGGAGGCGCTGTGGAGCGTCCTGGCTCGGGAGCTGACCGAGGCTCAGGTACTGGGTCGGCCGCAAGGACGGAAGTCGCAGCAGGGGATCTCCGACAGGGTGCGCTCTGGTATCCGGGCATGGCTGGACGGGGAGTCACGCCGCCGCTTGCTGATTCTGCTCGACGAGTGCGACCAGTTCTTCGAGGCTGACGCTCCTCGCTTCGACCAGACCAAGAAACTCAAGGGACTCGGGTCCGACACCAAGGACCGTGCCAAGGTCGTCTTCGCCGGTCTGCACTCCGTACAGCGGTTCTCCAAGCTTGCGAGCAACGGGCCGTTCGGTCACCTCGCGCAGACCCCGAAGGTCATCGGCCCGCTTGCTCCCCAGTCCGCGGCCGATCTGCTCGTAGAGCCGATGCGCGCCCTCGGCTTCGAGTTCCGTGACGTGGATCTCGTCAACCGCGTGCTCGGCTACTGCTCCTATCAGCCGTTCCTGCTCCAGATGTTCGGTCACCGGCTGGTCGAGGTGATGCATCGCAAGCGGGCCCGGCGAGGGGCCGGCGAACCCCCGTACGCGGTGGATGCCACCGACATCGAGGTCGTGGAGTCGGACACGGGTCTCCGGGACGGCATCTCGGCAGCCTTCAAGGACACGCTCAGCCTGGATCACCGCTACGACGTGATCGCCAATGTCCTGGCGTACCATGCCCGCCACCAAGGCCTTGAGGTACGGCTAAGCGACGCCGAACTGCGCGAGGAATGCGAGACGTTCTGGCGTAGGGGCTTCGAACAGCTCGACACCGAGGGCTTCCGTGCCTATCTCTCCGAGATGGTGGGCCTCGGCATCCTCGCCCCCAACCATGACGGCCAGGGCTGGCATCTGCGCGGCCCGAACGCCCTGCGCATGATCGGCACCTCCCACGAGGTGGACGCCCGCCTGCTGAGGGCTGAACACGACTGCGAACTGCAGGAGAGCATCGTGCAGGAGGGCCGTCCCGAGCTGCCCGACGGCAGGCCGGCACCACTCACCATCACCCAGCTCGACGATCTTCTCGGTGAGCGCTCCAAT
The DNA here is from genome assembly GCF_040643855.1 of Streptomyces sp. NPDC047072. NCBI lineage: Bacteria > Bacillati > Actinomycetota > Actinomycetes > Kitasatosporales > Streptomycetaceae > Streptomyces > Streptomyces sp. NPDC047072. The sequence continues at coordinate 13,384 of NZ_JBEYVC010000024.1, forward strand.
CAGACGAGGGTGGTTCTCGGTAGCCGCGCCACAGGAGTCTCCAATGTCGGCGACACCCTCCGCACCGTCGCCGGGCGCATCGCCGACTGGAAGCTGCCACCCATCGGCAGGCCCAGCGTCTACAAGCAGGAACTCACTGGGGGACTTCCGCGTGAACGGCGGGTCGTCATCAGCGACTTCGCTCGCTACCCGGATGCGAGGCCCGAGGCATGCCGGCAGGCTGTTGACTGGGCCGAGATGCTGCTGCCCACCACCCCAGGGGTGACCCGCGCTGTGGTCATCGTCACCGACCCCAGCCAGCTGGGCCTGTGGCGGCCACTGCTGACCGGCATCGAGTCCACCTCGGCCGCCCCCGTGGTGCTGCGCCGCCACGATCGCCGCAGCCTGCGAGGCTGGGCCCAGCGCGTCGACATGTTCCATACAGACGACCGCTTGGATCGTCTGTATGGGCTGACCAGTGGCTGGCCTCTGTTGGTCGACCGGGCACACCGTCTGCACCGTGAACTCGGCGATCCCGACGAGGCGTTGCGCCGCATGGCGGGCCTGCTCACGGATGGTGCGGAAGCCCGCGAGTTCGCCGAGGCGACCGGTGTGTTCGCGGATCCGCTGCTCGCGACTGGATATCAGGCACTCGACGCAGAGTTCAAGGACAGTTCGTTCGACATCGACAGTGCGGTGACCGCCGTGGCGGTCCAGATCGAGGACGAGCACGAGGCTCAATGGATCGTCGCGTGTCTTGACGCCCTCCAAGTGTTCGACCGCGAGGACAACCACGTGCGCCTGGAACTGCTGCTCCGCCGGTGCGTGGCACTCCGAGAGTGACCACTGGGGACAAACTGCCGGCCGCTCGCATGCTCGAGCGGCCGGTCTCGTTTCACTGCCTTTTGCCGCTGACCGGATACGGCGACGCCCTCGTGAGGGAGGCCGCGGGGCGAGGTGGCAACAGAGCAGTTCGTAGTCTGGAGGCGAGGTGTGTGGAGATGTACGAGAGCTGGCCTCAGATGATCATCTTCCAACGGGGCGCAGTCTGTGCGTCGGCTGAGTCTCCCAGGACCTGCCCTGCGTGCTTGACGTGGGACAAGCCAAGCCCGCGACCGACTGCCTTACTAACTACTCATTTCTTGGCTCTTACTCGGGTCGCTTGCAGATGTGATCTCATCCAGATGTATCAGTCGATATCCGGATCACTGGTCTCTTCGAGGAGGCGGGTCGCGAGGTCGTCGGCCCACTCCACGGCCCAAGCGCGGAGGGCGGTGATGGTGGTGTCATCGAGCCCGTAGGCGCCGAAGGCTTCGTCGTCGGTCCACTCGGCGCCCGTGAGGTTCGACTGGAGGTCTTCGCGCTCGAAACGGCCCCGGGCGTGGCGGCGGCCGAACTCTTCGAGTTCGGTGTTGGTCCACCGCCGGGAGGCTGCGAACACGTCGATCAGGTCGCGGGGCGCTCCGCGGTCGGCGAGAGCGCGGACCTTGGTCCCGATCACGTCCTCCTCCGCAAGGACGGGCCCGTACGTGCTCTGGATGACCGGCCGCCAGAAGATCTCCTTGAGGATGTCGACTTCGCACTCCTGCCCGGTGGCCGGGTCGGTCACGGTGAAGCGGGCTGACAGCGGGGCGGTCTCCAGTGCGTGCACCTTCCAGCCGCGGACTTCCAGGCCAGCGCGGAGCGTGGCCGCGATGTCGGCCATGGGCGCCGGGTTCTCGGTGGCGACATCGAGGTCCTGGCTGGGACGGTTCACGAGGCGGTGCGCCCGTACGGCATATCCGCCCGTGAGGACCAGGGGATACGGGGAACCGAGCGCGATCACATCCGCCAGGAGCCGTGTGTGCAGCTCCGGCATGTCCGTCACGCGGCTGCCCGGGTGCGGGAGGCGAGCTGAGGGAAGGCGTCTTCCCATACGGTGCGCACGGTACGGCCGACGAGGGTGCGCAGTACCGGCCACAGCTGGAGAAGCAGATCGTGGTTGAGGTAGCGGGGCAGGTCGTCGCGCAGGCCCTCGTGCAGGATGGTGCGGTACAGGCCCATTCGCTGGCGTGGCTTGGCCAGGTCGTATGAGGTCATCCCGGACCAGGCCAGGTGCAGCGGTAGGTCCACGACTCCCATGGCCGGACCGTGCAACTCGTCCAGCGATTCCGGCAGACGACGCCGGAACTTCTCCCGGTACAGCGCCAGGTCGTCGGCGTCCGCGCCTGGGAGGTCCCTCGGCGCGGGTGCGGGGTGCTGTGAGCTGGAGGGCATGAGTCCATTATGGCGGCCGGAGGAGTGGCGCGGGCGGGTCATGATGAGCGAGTCGGTGTCTGACGTGAGAGGGACGGGGCCTGCTGGGGAGCTGCTTGTAGCAGCTCGGTCTGCCCGAGTAGGCAGGACGGGCAATCGGCCGTGACGCTCTGGGCGTCCGCACGCCTCGCGATGAGCCGAGAAAGCGGCTCTGACCTGGTCTTTTCCCTGACCGGCTCAGGCCGGCACCTTTCCGATGACGCATCACGTGGAGTGCGTGGCGGTTCGTGAGCCGGTGGCCAAGGGCTCCTGATCTGGGTTCTGCCGTGTTCGCTGTGCGCTGTGGATGTGGGGGAGCGCTGGTCAGATGAGGGTGTCCGCGAGCATCAAGGCCGCTACGGCGAGGAGTGTGTAGGCGAAGGTTCGCTGGAGTGTGGTGGCCTTGAGGCGGTGGGCCAGGTGTTTGGCGTCGTGGGCCGCCAGGATCGCTGCCGCGGTGAAGGGGGCGATGGTCGCCCAGTCCAGTTTCATGCCGGTGCCGGCTCGGGCTGTGAGCGCGGCCAGTGAGTTGAGCGTGATGACCAGCAGGCTGGTGCCGATCGCCCGACGCATGGGGAGTCCGAGAACGTTCACCAGCGCGGGTACGGCCAGGAAGCCGCCGCCGACTCCGAGGAAACCCGTGACTGCGCCGAGGCCGGCTCCGGCCGCCCCGGCCCTCGTGGGGTGTGTCCGGCCGGACGTCTCGGTGGGCGCGGGCCGCAGCATACGTAGCGCCGCGAGTGCCGCTATGACGGCGAAGGCCGTGGTCAGCAGGGTTCCCGGGAGATGCGCGGAGACTGTTCCTGTGGCCACCGCGGGCGCGATGCCCGCTGCGGCGAAGAGCAGCCCGGTGCGCCAGGCGACGTTGCCGTCGCGGGCGTGGGCGGTCAGGGCGGTGGCCGAGGTGAGGGTGACGATGACCAGGGCGGCCGTCGTCGCCTCGGCCGGGGTGAAGCGGAGCAGGTAGGTCAGGGCAGGTACGGCGAGCATGCTGCCGCTTCCGCCGAGGCCGCCCAGGGCCAGGCCGACGACGGCACCGGCGACGAGCGCGAGGAGCATGGTGCTCATGCCGGGGAGCCGTCGGGTCCGTGGTCGGGTTCGTGGTCGGCGACGACCGGGTGGCCCGCGTCGGCCCATGCCTGTGCGGCGATGACCGGGTGGTTCACGTCGGCCCATGCCTGTGCGGCGATGACCGGGTGGCTCGCGTCGGCCCATGCCTGTGCGGCGATGACCGGGTGGTTCACGTCGGCCCATGCCTGTGCGGCGATGACCGGGTGGTTCACGTCGGCCCAGGCCTGTGCGGCGATGATCGGGTGGCCCGCGTCGGCCCAGGCCTGCATGCCGCCCTCCACGTCCGCGGCGTCGGCGCCGCGTGCGGCCAGCAGCTCGGCGGCCTGTCGGGAGCGGTGGCCGCTGCGGCAGATCACCACCAGGGGGCGTGCCTGGGCCGCCTCCGGCAGTGCCGCACCGGCCGTCAGCCGGGTCAGCGGGAGGTGGACGGCGCCGGGCGCGTGCCCGGCGTTCCACTCGGCCCGCTCGCGTACGTCCAGCAGGACCGCCTCGGCGGTCCGGGTGCGCCGGTGGGCCTCGGCCACGGTGATACGGCTCGCGCCGCGACGGGGAAGTGACATCACTCGACCTCGACAGTTCTGAGGGGATGGGCGGATCAGCTCGGATCAGCCGGTGACGACGGTTAGACCGGCGGCCTCGGCCGCGTCGAAACCGTCGTCCACCGCCACCACGTCACGGCCCGCGGCGTCCAGCAGCGAGGCGGCGATACCGGCCCGCATCCCTCCGGCGCAGTGCACCCAGACGGTGCCGGACGGCACGTCGTCGAGCCTCTTCGGCAGGTGGTGGACCGGGATGTGGACGGAGCCCTCGATGTGGCCCGTGGCGCGCTCCGAGTCGCGACGAACGTCCAGGACGACCATGTCGTCGGTGCCGTGTGCGGCCAGGTCGGCGAACGTCGCGCGGGGGAAGGAGACGGGGCCGTCGCTCTCGGGCAGCCAGTCCCGCGGGGTCCCGGTGGCCGCGGCGGCGGGTCGGTCGATGCCGACGCGGGCGAGTTCGCGCTGGGCGGCGGCCAGTTGGCCGGGGGACTCGGCCAGCAGCGTCACGGGCCTGCCCCACGGGATCAGCCAGGGCAGATACGTGGCGAGCTTGCCGTCGGCCTCGAAGTTGAAGGACCCCGCGACATGGCCCTCGGCGAACGCGACCCGGCTGCGCAGATCCACGACCCACTCGCCGGCCGCGAGCCGGGCGGTGATCTCCTCGGCGTCCGCGACGGCCGGAGGGGTCAGGTCGATCGGTGCCGGTCCGGCGGCGTTGGCCGGGCCCATGTGGGTGTAGTAGGCGGGGATGTCGTCGAGTCCGGCGAGCAGTCGTACGACGAAGGTGTCGGCGTCCGTGGTCAGTGCCGCGTTGGCGGACTTCTCCTTGCCGATGGTGGTGGCGTCCCCTTCCGCCTGTGCCGGCGCAGCCTGTGCCGACGCCGCCTGTGCCGACGAGCAGAAGCTGCCGAAGCCGTGAGTGGGCAGCACCGATGTCTCGTCCGGCAGCTCCGCAGCCAGGCGGTGTGCCGAGGCGTGCTGGGCGCGGGCGAGCCGCTCGGTCAGCCGCGGCTCGACCAGGTCGGGGCGGCCCACGGTGCCGATCAGCAGGGATCCGCCGGTGAACGCCGCGACCGGCTGCCCGTGCTCCTGGAGGACGTAGGAGGTGTGGTGGGGGGTGTGGCCGGGGGTGGCCACGGCACGCAGTTCCAGCCCGGCGTCGACGGTGATGGTGTCGCCGTCGGCCACGGGGACCCGCGCGAACGACACGCGCGCCTCGGCCGGGACCAGGTAGGCGGCTCCGGTCACGCGGGCGAGTTCCAGGCCGCCGGTGACGTAGTCGTTGTGGACGTGGGTCTCCACGACGTGCGATATCCGCACCCCGCGGCGGGCGGCCGCCGTCAGAACCTGGTCGATGTCGCGGGGCGGGTCGACGGCCACGGCCGTCTCCCGGCCGCCGGTGAGGTAGCTGCGGTTGCCGAGGCCCTTGAGGTCGAAGGTGTCGATGAAGAACACGGGGATGTCTCCTTCGCGGTTGATTACCCCCCGGGGTATTAATTCCACTGTAGCACTATACCCAGGGGGGTATATGAAAGGCCGGGTTCGAGCCGCGACGGGGGCCTGGAGCGCATACGGGGAACGCCCCCTTCGTTGAAGCGGAAGGGGGCGTGTGGTTCTGTGTGGGCCGCCGGGGCTTACGCCAGCGACAGGAAGAGTTTCTCCAGGCGGGCGCGCATGGCTTCCGGGTTCTCGCCGTTCTTGCGGCCGGATTCGATGTCGGCCACGCAGTTCTGGAGGGCCGTGGCGACGATCGCGAATCCGGCGCGGTCGAGGGCCCGTGAGGCGGCGGCGAGTTGGGTGACGACGTCCTCGCAGTCGCGGCCCTCCTCGATCATCCGGATCACACCGGAGATCTGGCCCTGCGCGCGCCGCAGTCGGTTCAGGACGGACTTCAAGGCCGCGCCCTCAAGCTCCAGTTCCACGCTCACTCCTCACAGATACCCCTAGGGGTACTATACGCCGTGGTCCGGCGCGGCGGCGAACAGCCCTGTTCGCCGCCGGTCGCGTGGCCCCGGAGCGGCCGCTCTCTCAGCCCCGCCCGAGGAGACGCTTCCAGAAGCCGCCCCCTGTCGTCGCGTCCGCGGCGCAACTGCATCGCTGCGACTTCGGGACACCGGCGAGGACTTGCTCGACGTGCATGCCGCAGCCGCGGTACGTGAACTTCTGGCACTTCCTGCAGGTGGTGCGCTGGCACATGGTTTCTGTTTCCTTACGTCGGTTCGTTCAGCTGTGGCTGAAGTGGATGTCCGGCAGGACCCGCTCGAGCCACGCGGGGGTGTGCCAGGCGGCCCGGCCGGTGAGGCGCAGCAGGACCGGCACGAGGACCAGGCGGACCAGGGCCGCGTCGAGCAGGACGGCGATGCCCAGGACGATGCCCATCTCCTTCGGCGGCAGCGGCCCGGACAAGGCGAAGGTGAAGAACACCGCGACCATCACCGCGGCGGCGGCGAAGATGACGCGCCCGGAGTGGCCGAGGGCGGCGACTGCGGCGGCGCGGGGGTCGCCCGTCCGCTCGTAGTGCTCCTTGGCCGTGGACAGCAGGAAGACGGTGTAGTCCATGGCGATCGCGAAGATCATGGCGAAGAAGAACACCGGCGCCCATCCGTCGAGGAAGCCCTGCGCGGTGAAGCCGAACAGGTCCGCGCCGTGCCCGTCCTGGAAGATCAGCCGGGCGGCACCGAAGGCACCGGCGGTGGCCAGCAGGTTGGTGACCGTCCCGATCAGCGCGACCAGCGGGGCCCGGAGCGCGACGAGCAGCAGCAGGAAACCGAGGGCGAGGATGACGCCCATGACGAGGGGTGTCTTCGCGTCCAGGGTCTTCTGGAGGTCGAGGTTCTCGACCGCGGCGCCGCCCACCAGGGAGGTCGCGGGCAGTTCGTGGCGGAGCCGGTCGACGGTGGCGGCCAGGGCGGGGTCGGAGGGGTCGACCGAGGGTACGGCCTGGATCATGGCCAGTCCGCTGCCGTCGGCGGCCGGTACGGCCGGCATGGTGCCCGCGATGCCGCTGTCCGCCGCGATCTCCTTCGCGGTCCGGTCGGCGTCGGCCGCCTTCGTGACGATCTGCAGGGTGCCGGGCGCGCCCTCGCCGAACGACTTCTGTACGGCTTCGTAGCCCACGCGTGAGGAGTCGTGCTCCGGCACCACCGTGATGGAGGGCATGGCGGTACGCAGGCCGAGCACCGGAGCGGCGCAGGCGACGAGGACGACCAGGGCGGGGACGCCGTAGCGGAGGGGGTGCCGCCACAGCCGTTCGCCCCAGGCGGTGAAGCGCGGCGATGAGCCATCGGCCGTGGAACGCGCGAACGGCAGGGACACCGCGTTGACCCGGTCGCCGAGGCGGCCCAGGACGGCGGGCAGCAGGGTGAGGGTCGCGGCCAGTACGAAGACGACGGCCAGCATGATGCCCAGTGCCATGGAGCGGAACGCCGGGGCGGGGACCAGCATCACGGCCGAGAGACTGACCAGGACCGTCAGGCCGGACAGGGCGACGGCCTTGCCCGCCGTGTCCATGGTCTCGGCGACGGCTCGGACGGGGTTGCCGTGCCGGGCCAGGGCCGCGCGGAAGCGGACGACGAGGAAGAGCGCGTAGTCGATGCCCAGGGCGAGGGCGAACATCATGGCGAAGTTCATCGCCCAGATCGACGTCGGCGTCAGGTGGTTGAGCAGGACGAGGGCGCCGGCGGAGGCGGCGAGCCCGGCGACGGTCAGCAGCAGGGGCAGGCCGGCCGCCACGAGGGAGCCGAAGGCCAGCAGCAGGATGGCCATCGTGACCGGCCACGACACCATCTCGGAGTGCATCATCGCGTCGTGGTTGGCGGTGTTGAAGTCGCTCCACATGACGGAGGAGCCGGTCGCGCTGACCTCGACGCCGTGACCGGACAGCGCGGCGAGCGGGCCCTTCAGGTCGTCGGCGGCCCGGACCATGTCGTTGGTGTCGGCGTTCGCGCCCGCCAGCAGGACCGCGGTCCTCCCGTCACCGCTGATGGTCGCGCCCTGCTGGGGCGGTACGACGGTGGAGATCCGCGGGTCGTCCTTGAGCAGGGCGGTCGCCTCGGCGATCACCTTCTGGACCGACGGGTCCGTGACCTGGGCGTCCGAGGTGACGACGACCTGAATCGCCGAGGAGGCGTTGCCCGCGAAGTGCTCCCGGGCGAGTTCGCGCACCTTCACCGACTCCGAGCCGTCGGCCTGCCAGCCGGCACCGGCCAGCGCCGAGGTGACCTGCGGCGCGAACGCCCCGAGTCCCACGACGACGGCCAGCCACAACAGCAGCATCAGCCGCAGTCGGGTGGTGGCCCAGACGCCGAGGCGGCCGAGCCGGCCGGGTGGGGTCGGGGCGGCGGGGGTGTCCTCGGCTCTGAGCGCCGGCGGAGCAGTGGCCATGGTCATCTCCTGTTCTGCATACCCCAGGGGGTACCTGATGGGATGCAGCGTACAAGATACCCAGGGGGGTATCCAACGGGGATGTCTTCGACCGGGAGATCGACTCGGCGTTCCTTACCGGAAGGCTGCGATGTTGCGGTCGGCCCACTCGGTGAAGGGGCGGGGCGCGCGGCCGAGCACCCGTTCGACGTCCGGGCTGAGCCGCAGCTCGGCGGGGGTGGGCTCGCCGAGTACCGCCAGCGTGGCCTCCACGACCGGCTCCGGCATGAAGGTGGTCATGCGTGCGTACGCCTGTTCCCGGGTCAGCTCCACGAACCGCACCGGCTCACCGAGGGCCGCACCGATCGCCTCGGCCTGCTGCCGTGGCGTGACGACCTCCGGCCCGTTCAACTCGTAGACCCGGCCGGTGTGTTCGTCCTTGCGCAGGGCCACGGCCGCGACCTCCGCGATGTCCGCCGGATCGATCACCGGCAGCCCGACGTCACCGAACGGCGCGGCCACGGTGCGTTCGGCGCGCACGGAGTCGGCCCAGGCGTAGGCGTTGGACGCGAAGCCGCCGGGCCGCAGGATCGTCCAGGCCAGGCCCGACTCGCGCACCGCGTCCTCGGTCGCCCGCATGACGACTCCGTGCGAGGGCGACTCGGGCCTGGTCGCCACGCCCTGCGAGGACAGCAGCACCACGCGCCGGACCCCGGCGGTCCTCGCCACGTCCAGCACGGCTCGCAGGTCGAGGCCGTGGCCGCCGGCGCCGCCGTCGTGCAGGAACAGGGTCTCGGCGCCGTCCAGGGCGGGCCGCAGGGTCTGCGGTACGGCGAGGTCGGCCCGTGCGTGTCCGGTTCCCTGGGGCAGGTCCGCCGGGGCCGGTCCCCTCGACACCGCCGTCACCCGCTCGCCGGCCTCCGCCAGGGCCCGCACCAGCGGCCGCCCCACGTTCCCGGTCGCACCCGTCACTACGAACATGCTCAACTCCCGTGTTTTCCAGGTGGTTTGTGCGATGTCGGCGACGCTAGCAAGCTCCGTATAGTAGGTACCTAGAGGAAAGTGACTACCTCAGAGGGCGGTATCTCATGGCGACCGAAGCGATCCGGCCGACGACGGACGCCCTCGGCGATCCCGAGCTGGCCTGTCCGATCTCCCCGGTCGTGGACATGGTGTTCAGCCGGTGGACCACGCCGATCCTCTGGTCGCTCCACACCTTCGGCCGCCAGCGGTTCGTCGAACTGCAGCGACGCATCAAGAGCATCACCCCCAAGGTGCTCACCCAACGCCTGCGCCAACTGGAGCGCGACGGCCTGGTGATCCGCACCTACCACCCCGAAGTACCGCCCCGCGTCGAATACGAGATCAGCGCCCTCGGCAACACCCTCGCCCCCCTCTTCGCCCACCTCACCGAGTGGTCCACCAGCCATCTGGAACAGGTCGAACGGGCACGACAGCGCTACGACGACGCGGGATCGCCGCGCGGCTGATACATCGGGTGTATTCGGGAGCCCGATCGTTAGAGCATGGCCAAATAGTCGCTGTTCTGGCGTCCGAGTCCCGTCGAAGTCATTGACTCCTCCGATGTGTTGAGGTTGCCTGCGGCGTCGACCTGTACTCATCGGAAGGGCATGTCATGAACCGGAGAGCACTGTTACGAGCCGGGACGGGACTGTTGGCGGGTGGGGCGGCGCTCGTGCTCCCGCGTACGGCGTTCGCGGCTGCTGATCCCACCGATGGGTGGAGCAGTACCTCGTTCACCTACAGCTGGCAGAAGCCCTGGGACCTGGAGCTGAGTGAGCGGCACAGTTACAGCGGAGGGGTGCATCGGATGTGGGTGTATGACACCGACGAGCCCTTCGAGGAGGGGAGTTCGACCGATCCGCGGACCGAGATGCGCTGGAAGGTGGACTACGCGACGGGGGACCGGATGTGGGACGCCGATGTCTATCTGCCCTCGGGGACGGACGGCGCCTCCTTCGTGCAGATCCTGCGTGGCGTCCATCCGTCCGGCACCCCGGCCACCGACATCATGCTCAACGTCTACGACACCGGCGGGGGCACCGTGCGGCGCTACGACGGGACGGTTCTGAAGACCGGGGCCTACGACACCTGGTTCAACGTGAAGATCGCCCACCAGGCGAGCAGCGGAACCGGCACGATCAAGGTCTATCTCGACGACTCGCTCGTTCTGACCGTCGCCGACCGGGGGCCGGCCACCCGCTACTTCAAGAACGGCGTCTACAACCACGGCTCGGGACGTGCGGAGGCCCGGTTCCGCAACATCCGGTACTGGACGAGATGACCGGACGCCCGCCCCCTACCGCGCCCGCAACCCCAGTACCTCCGCTCCCGCATACCGCGCCTGCGTCCCCAACTCCTCCTCGATCCGGACCAGTTGGTTGTACTTCGCGGTGCGGTCGGCGCGGGAGAGGGAGCCGGTCTTGATCTGGCCGCAGCCGGTGGCGACGGCGAGGTCGGCGATGGTGGTGTCCTCGGTCTCGCCCGAGCGGTGGGACATGACGACGGTGTAGCCGGCGCGGTGGGCGGTGGCGACCGTGGCCAGCGTCTCCGTCAGGGTGCCGATCTGGTTGACCTTGACCAGGATCGAGTTGGCGATGCCGTCGCGGATCCCGGCGCGCAGCAGGGTCTCGTTGGTGCAGAAGACGTCGTCGCCGGTGAGCTGGCAGCGGTCGCCGAGGCGCGCCGTCAGCGAACGCCAGCCGTCGTGGTCGTCCTCGGCCATCGGGTCCTCGATGGAGGCGACGGGGTAGCGGTCCACCAACGAGGCGAGGTAGTCGGCGTGTTCGGCCGGGGTGCGGCGGACGCCCTCGCCCCGGTAGTCGTAGCCGCCGTCGTGGAAGAACTCCGAGGTGGCCGGGTCCATCACGACCGTGATGTCGGTGCCCGGCTTGTAGCCGCTCTGCTCGATCGCGCGCACGACGAAGTCCAACGCCTCCTCGGCGGTGCGCAGTTCGGGCGCGAAGCCGCCCTCGTCGCCGACGTTGACGTTGTGCCCGGCGGCGAGGAGCGTGCCGCGCAGGGTGTGGAAGACCTCCGAGCCCATGCGGACGGCCTCGGCGAAGGTCGCCGCGCCGATCGGGGCGATCATGAACTCCTGGAAGTCCAGCGGGTTGTCGGCGTGGGCGCCGCCGTTGACGATGTTCATCATCGGCACCGGAAGCAGCCGGGCGTCGACACCGCCGACGTAGCGGTACAGCGGCAGCCGGTGCGCGGCGGCCGCGGCCTTGGCGGTGGCCAGCGAGACACCGAGCAGGGCGTTGGCGCCCAGGCGCGACTTCGTCGCCGTGCCGTCCAGCTCGATCATCGTGTGGTCGACCCGCGCCTGGTCCTCGGCGTCGAGACCGGTCACGGCGTCCGCGATGCTCTCGTTCACCGCGTCGACCGCCCGCCGAACTCCCTTGCCGTGGTAGCGGGTTGGGTCCCCGTCGCGCAGTTCCACCGCTTCCCGGGCGCCGGTGGAGGCGCCCGAGGGGACGGCGGCGCGGCCGAGCGAACCGTCCCGGAGTTCCACGTCCACCTCGACGGTGGGGTTGCCCCGGCTGTCGATGATCTCCCGTGCGGCGACCCGGCTGATGGCGGTCACGGCGCATCTCCTCACGCTGGGCCCGCGCGGCGGCGGGCAGTCAGTTCCCTATAGAAGTAAGTTCCCGATAGAAACAAAGTGAGTTCCGGAAGGGAACTTACTATGGGTCCATGAGGATGCACAACGCCGACGAGAACTGCGGCATCGCGCAGGCCGCCCTGGTCCTGGGCGACTGGTGGAACGTCCTGGTGCTGCGCGAGGTCGCCCGCGGACACGTCCGCTTCGACGCGCTGGCCGCCGAGATCGGCCTCTCCCGCAAGGTGCTCACCGAGCGGCTCGGGCGGCTCGTCGCCCACGGCGTCCTGCGGCGCAGCCTCTACCAGCGGCGCCCGGTGCGCTACGAGTACCTGCTCACCGACGCCGGCCTCGCGCTGGTGCCCCTGCTCGTGGCCATGCAGGACTGGGGCGACCGCTGGGTGCTGGGCGACGGCGGCCTCACCGCGACCGCGGCGGAGGACGGCGCCGAACACGCCCGCGTGCACGCCCTCGTCGGCAGCCGCCTCCCCGAGGGCCTCGACCTGCCCGGCACGTCGCGAACCGAGCCCCTCATCGCGACCGACTCCGCCGTGACTGTGCTGTTCACCTACCCCGGCACCGGTATCGCTTGGGGCGCCATTCCGGGGGCGGCGGGCAGCACCCGGATGAACCGGCTCTTCCGGGACGCCTGGCCGTACTTTCGGCGCGCGGGCGTGGCCGTGCGCGGCATCAGCACCCAACTCCCGCACGAGCAGCGGGAGTTCATGCGTGATGAGGAGATCCCGTACCCGCTCCTCTCCGACGCCGACCACCGGCTGGCCGCGGCCCTGCGGCTGCCCACCTTCCGTGGCGCGGGACGGTTGGCGTACAAGCGGCTGATCCTGGTCGTCGACCCCGAACGGACCGTACGGCATACGCTGTTCCCGGTCGTGGACATCCCGCACGCGGTCGACGAGAGCCTGCGCCTGGCGGTGGATCGGGGATGGCACGGGGACGGGGGATGAGGGTGGAGCACGTGGTGGGCCGGGTCGGGAGCCTGTGGCGCTATCCGGTCAAGTCGATGCTGGGCGAACCGGTGGCGGCCGCGGAGGTGACGGCGCGGGGGCTGACCGGCGACCGGGGCCTCGCCGTGATCGACCGCGAGACTGGCAAGGTGGCCAGCGCGAAGAACCCACGGCTCTGGAAAGCGCTGCTCACCTGCGGCGCGGTCCTGGGCGAGGGGGAGGTGACCATCTCCCTGCCGCACGGCAAAGGCAAACCGGTCCGGCAGACGGACGCCGACGTCGACGACGTGCTGTCCGCGCTCCTCGGTCGAGCGGTCACGCTCACGGACACCCCGCCCGAGCGGGGCACACTCGACCGCTCCGTGCCGGAACAGGTCCTCCGGCACGGTCTCGATGCCGAAGTCCCGGCCGACATCGTGCAGTTCGGCTCGGCCGCCCCCGCCGGGACCTTCTTCGACTTCGCCCCCTTGCACCTGCTGAGCACCGCCACCCTGCGCGAGGTCGCCGCGCTCAGCCCCCGGGGCACCGCCGACGCGGAGCGCTACCGACCCAACATCGTCATCGACACCGAGGACGCCGGGTTCGTCGAACACGCCTGGGTGGAAAGGGAGTTGAAGATCGGCGACCAACTCGTCCTACTGGTCGTCGCCTCCACGCCCCGCTGTGCCGTGCCGACCCTCCCGCACGGCGAACTGCCGCAGGACACAGCCGCGTTGCGGACACTCGCCGAGCACAACCGCATCCCGGGGCTGCCCGGCCGGAACCCGGAACCGTGCGCGGGCGTCTACGCCCAGGTGCTCCGGCCCGGACCCGTCCGCGTCGGGGATATTGTCAGGCAGGGGACGAACTCCCTCGTCTAGGGTGCCCCGGTGGAAGATCGCGAAGTGCTCACCGGCGGAATCAACCAGGTCGTCCGTGAAGGCGACCGCGTCAGACGTCCCGCGGGTCCATGGAGTGCGACCGTGCAGCGGCTGCTCGCCCACCTTGCTGAAAAAGGGTTCACCGGGGCCCCACGACCGTACGGCTTGACCGAGAACGGCACGGAGGAGATCGTCGAGTTCCTCCCCGGAGAGATCGGGCACGACTTCGACGCCCCGCAGGTGCGCAGCGACGCCTCGCTGATCGCCGTGGCGCGGCTGCTGCGGGGCCTCCACGACGCCTCGGCGGGATTCCCCCAACAGCCGGACGACGTATGGCAGTTCGCGCCGCGCGAACCCGCCGAGGTGATCTGCCACGGTGACGCGGCCACGTACAACACGGCCTTCCGGGACCAACTCCCCGTCGCCTTCATCGACTTCGACACCGCGCACCCCGGTCCGCGGCTGTGGGACGTGGCCTACACCGCCTACCGCTTCGTGCCCCTCTACGCGCCGGACGCGGCCGAACCCTCGCTACCGGTTCCGGAGGGTCGGCGCAGGCTGGACCTCTTCGCCGACGCGTACGGGCTGACCGAGGACGAGCGGGCCGCGCTTCCGGCCGTGGCGGGGGAGCGGCTGCGGGCGTTGGTGGAGTGGATGTACGCACAGGCGGCGGCCGGGCATCAGGCTTTTCAGGGGCATGTCGCCGCAGGCCACGACCGGCGGTACCGGACGGACGCCCGGTGGATCGAGGACGCGTACGGGCCGGGCGGCGACGCAGAATAGGCTGACCAGTCTTCGACGACGACCCCCGGGAGGCCGGCGGCATGAGGATCTCTCGGCGCGCGCAGTCCGTCGCGCCGTTCTACGCGATGGAGTTCGGCAAGCACGCCGCGGCACTGGAGGCCGAGGGGCACCACGTCGTCAAACTCAGCCTGGGAGAACCGGACTTCGGGGCACCACCGGCGGTCACCCGGGCCATGCGCGAGGTCGTCGGCAGCAGGCCGATGAGCTACGCGGCCGCGCTCGGCCTGCCGGAGCTGCGCCGGGCCATCGCCGGGTTCTACGGCGACCGGCACGGCGTCGACCTCGACCCCGCCCGGGTCGTCGTGACCGCCGGGGCCTCCGCCGCGCTGGTGCTGGCCGCGGCAGCCCTCGTCGACGCCGGGGACGAGGTGCTCATCGGCGACCCCTCCTACCCCTGCAACCGGCAGATCATGGAGAGCTTCGGCGCCGAGGTCACTCTCGTGCCCGCCGGTGCCGCCTCCCGTTTCCAGCTCGACGCCGCCTCCGTGCGGTCGTACTGGACGCGGAACACCCGCGGGATCATGGTCGCCACGCCCTCCAACCCGACCGGCACCTCTGTCCCGCCCACAGAGCTGGCCGCGCTGTGCGACCTGGCCCGGGAGCGGGACGCCTGGCGGCTCGTCGACGAGATCTACCTCGACCTCGCCGACCACGACGAGCAGGGACGGCCGCCCCGCAGCGCGCTCGCGCACGACCCGGACGCCTTCGTCGTCAACAGCTTCTCGAAGTACTTCGGGATGACCGGCTGGCGGCTCGGCTGGTGCGTGGTGCCCGAGGTGCTCGTACCGGTCCTTGAGCGGCTGGCCCAGAACTACTTCCTGTGCGCCTCCACCCCCGCCCAGTACGCGGCGCTCGCCTGCTTCACCCCCGAGTCCCTCGCGGTCTGCGAGGAGCGGCGGGCGGAGTTCGGGCGGCGGCGCGCGCTCGTCCTGGAGGGCCTGGCGGCGATCGGCCTGCCCGTTCCTGTCCCGCCCGACGGCGCCTTCTACGTCTACTTCGACGTCTCCGGCACCGGGCTCACCTCGTGGGAGTTCTGCGAGCGGGCGCTCAGCGAGGCGCACGTGGCGCTCACCCCGGGGCGCGACTTCGGAGTCCACACCGCGGAGACGCACGTACGGCTGTCCTACGCGGCGTCGGCCAAGGAGCTGCGCGAGGGGATCGTACGGCTGGGGAAGTTCGTGGCGAACCTGCGCTGAAAAGACCACCGGGCCGACCCCGAAGGGCCGGCCCGGTGTCACGCAGTGCGCATCAGACCAGGTCGAAGCGGTCCGCGTTGGAGACCTTGACCCACGCGGCCACGAACTCCTTCACGAACTTCTCCTTGGCGTCGTCGCTCGCGTAGACCTCCGCGAGGGCGCGCAGCTCGGAGTTGGAGCCGAAGACCAGGTCGGCACGGGTGCCGGTCCACTTGACCTCGCCCGTGGCGTCGTCGCGGCACTCGAAGACCGTCTGGTCCTCGGAGACCGGCGACCAGGTGTGGCCGAGGTCGAGCAGGTTGACGAAGAAGTCGTTCGTCAGCTGCCCCGGGGTGTCCGTGAAGACGCCGTGCGCGGTGTTCTGGTAGTTCGCGCCGAGGACGCGCAGGCCGCCGACGAGGACGGTCAGCTCGGGGGCGCTCAGGCCGAGCAGGTTGGCCTTGTCGAGCAGCAGGAACTCGGCCGGCAGGCGGTTGCCCTTGCCGACGTAGTTGCGGAAGCCGTCGGCCGGGGGCTCCAGCGCGGCGAAGGACTCCGCGTCGGTGTGCTCCTCCGTGGCGTCCACGCGACCCGGGGTGAAGGGCACCTCGATGTCGTACCCGGCGTCCTTGGCGGCCTTCTCCACCGCGGCGGCACCGCCGAGGACGATCAGGTCGGCCAGGGAGACCTTCTTGGCACCGGTGTTGAAGCCGGCCTGGACGCCCTCCAGGACGCGCAGCACCTGGGCGAGCTCGTCGGGCTCGTTGACCTCCCAGCCGGCCTGCGGCTGGAGGCGGATACGGGCGCCGTTGGCACCGCCGCGCTTGTCGCTGGAGCGGAAGGTGGACGCGGACGCCCACGCGGTCGACACCAGCTGCGAGACGGTCAGGCCCGACTCCAGCAGCTTCGCCTTGAGCGCCGTGACGTCGGCCGCGTCGATCGGCTCGCCCTCGGCCGCCGGCAGCGGGTCCTGCCACAGCAGCGTCTCCGCCGGGACCTCCGGGCCGAGGTACAGGGACTTCGGGCCCAGGTCACGGTGGGTCAGCTTGTACCAGGCGCGGGCGAAGGCGTCCGCGAACTGGTCGGGGTTCTCGTAGAAGCGGCGCGAGATCTCGGCGTAGACCGGGTCGAAGCGCAGCGACAGGTCGGTGGTGAGCATCGTCGGGAGCTTCGTCTTCGACGCGTCGTGGGCGTCGGGGATGATCGCCTCGGCGTTCTTCGCGACCCACTGGTTCGCGCCGGTGGGGCTCTGGGTGAGCTCCCACTCGTACTCGAAGAGGTTCTTGAAGAAGCCGTTGCTCCACTGGGTCGGCGTGGCGGTCCAGGTGACCTCCAGGCCGGACGTGATCGCGTCGCCGCCCTTGCCGGTGCCGTAGGTGCTCTTCCAGCCGAAGCCCTGCTGCTCGATCGGGGCGGCCTCGGGCTCGGCGCCGACGTTGTCCGCCGGGCCCGCGCCGTGGGTCTTGCCGAAGGTGTGGCCACCGGCGATGAGGGCGACGGTCTCCTCGTCGTTCATCGCCATCCGGCGGAAGGTCTCGCGGATGTCGCGGGCCGCGGCGATCGGGTCCGGGTTGCCGTTGGGGCCCTCCGGGTTGACGTAGATGAGACCCATCTGGACGGCGCCGAGCGGGCTCTCCAGGTCACGGTCGCCGGTGTAGCGCTGGTCGTCCAGCCACACCTTCTCGGGACCCCAGTACACGTCCTCCTCGGACTCCCAGACGTCCTCACGGCCGCCGGCGAAGCCGAAGGTCTCGAAGCCCATGGACTCCAGGGCGACGTTGCCGGCGAGGATCATCAGGTCGGCCCAGGACAGGCTCTGGCCGTACTTCTTCTTCACCGGCCACAGCAGACGGCGGGCCTTGTCCAGGTTGCCGTTGTCCGGCCAGCTGTTCAGCGGGGCGAAGCGCTGCTGACCGGCGCCGGCGCCACCGCGGCCGTCGGAGATGCGGTAGGTGCCCGCGCTGTGCCAGGCCATCCGGATCATGAACGGGCCGTAGTGGCCGAAGTCCGCCGGCCACCAGTCCTTGGAGTCCGTCAGCACCGCGGCGATGTCCTGCTTCACGGCCGGGAGGTCCAGGCTCTGGAAGGCGGCGGCGTAGTCGAAGTCCTCACCGAGCGGGTTCGCGACGGCGGGGTTCTTCGCAAGGATCTTCAGGTTGAGTTTCTCCGGCCACCACTGGCGGTTTCCGCCGCCCTGGGTCGGGTGCAGGGCGCGGTCGTGGGCGACCGGGCACTTCGCCTCTGCGGGGGTGTTCTCAGACATGGGAATCCTTCCGAACGGGGTGTTTCACGGTGCTGACGTACCGGTTTGGGGGGAACAGGCGGGGCACAGGCCCCAGTAGACGACCTCGGCCTCGTCGATCGAGTAGCCGCGGTCGTCGGAGGCGGTCAGACAGGGCGCGTGGCCGACGGCGCAGTCCACGTCGACGACCGCGCCGCAGGTCCGGCAGACGAGGTGGTGGTGGTTGTCACCCACCCGCCCCTCGAACCGGGCCGGGCTGCCCGGCAACTCGATGCGGCGGACGAGACCGGCCGCGGTGAGCGAGTGCAGGGCTTCGTACACGGCCTGGAGCGATATGTGGCCGAGCCGGTCGCGCACGCCGGTGGCGAGCGCGTCGGCGCCGAGGTGGTCACCGGCCCGGACGGTCTCGAGGAGTGCGACGCGCGCGGCCGTCACCCGCAGGCCGGCACCGCGCAGCTCGTCGGCGGTGTGCGGAGGCTGGGGGGCGGTCATGGGACCCAACCTACCCCCACAAACACGAATGGTTCAAGAAATGGAACGAATCCAAGTCTGTGTCGGGTCAGCGGAAGCGGGAGAGCGACGGGAGAGCGGGCGGAGAGCGGCGGGAGAGTGGCGTGAGACCGGCAGGAGAGAAGGCTCACAACACTGGACGATCGCCTGTGCGGTCGGCGTAACTCCTGATGAACGGCTTGCGAGACCTCCGTGTAATGGGCGCTTCGTACCGTCGTAGGAGATCTTGTCGGACCAGCTCAGGAGGCGTGCCCGTGGTGCGGACGGTCTGCTCGTACTGCGGTGTGGGCTGCGGCATGGTCCTCGACATCGGCAGGGGCCCGGACGGACGGCGTACGGTCCTCAAGGCGTCCGGCGACAAGCAGCACCCGGCGAACTTCGGCCGGCTCTGCACCAAGGGCGCGACGACGGCCGACATGCTCTCCGCGCCCGGACGCCTCTCGACGGCCCTCGTACGACCCGAGCGCGGCGCGGAGCCCGAGGCGGCCGCCGTCGACGCGGCGATCACCGAGACCGCCCGGCGGCTGCGCGCGATCATCGACGAGCACGGGCCGGACGCGGTCGCCCTCTACGTCTCCGGGCAGATGAGCCTGGAGGCGCAGTACCTGGCGAACAAGCTTGCCAAGGGCTTCGTGCGCACCAACCAGATCGAGTCGAACTCCCGGCTCTGCATGGCCAGCGCGGGCACCGGCTACAAGCTCTCGCTCGGCGCCGACGGCCCGCCCGGTTCCTACCAGGACTTCGACAAGGCGGACCTCTTCTTCGTCATCGGCTCCAACATGGCCGACTGCCACCCGATCCTCTTCCTGCGCATGGCCGAGCGGCTCAAGGCGGGCGCCAAGCTGATCGTCGTCGACCCGCGCCGCACGGCGACGGCCGCGAAGGCCGACCTGTTCCTCCAGATCAAGCCGGGTACCGACCTCGCCCTCCTCAACGGCCTCCTGCACCTCCTGCACGCCAACGGCCACACCGACCCCGACTTCATCGCCGCCCACACCGAGGGCTGGGAGGCGCTTCCGGAGTTCCTCGCCGACTACGACCCCGCGACCGTGGCCGGGATCACCGGGCTCGCCGAGGACGACATCCGTGAGGCCGCCCGGCTGATCGGCGAGGCGGGGGAGTGGACCAGCTGCTGGACGATGGGCCTGAACCAGTCCACGCACGGCACCTGGAACACCAACGCCCTGGTCAACCTGCACCTCGCCACCGGCGCGATCTGCCGCCCGGGCAGCGGCCCCTTCTCCCTCACCGGCCAGCCGAACGCCATGGGCGGCCGTGAGATGGGCTACATGGGCCCGGGGCTGCCCGGCCAGCGGTCCGTCCTGGTCGACGAGGAGCGTGCGTTCGTCGAGGAGCTGTGGGAGCTTCCCGCGGGGTCGTTGCGTGCGGACGGCGTCGGCAAGGGCACGGTCGAGATGTTCCAGAAGATGGCCGACGGCGAGATCAGGGCCTGCTGGATCATCTGCACCAACCCGGTCGCCTCGGTCGCCAACCGCCGTACCGTCATCGAGGGCCTGGAGGCAGCCGAGTTCGTCGTCACGCAGGACGTCTTCGCCGACACCGAGACCAACGCGTACGCCGACGTCGTGCTCCCCGGTGCGATGTGGACCGAGACCGAGGGCGTCCTCATCAACAGCGAGCGCAACCTCACGCTCGCGCAGGCGGCCGCGGATCCGCCCGGCGAGGCGATGGCGGACTGGCGTCTCATCGCCGCCGTCGCGCGGGAGATGGGGTACGAGGAGGGGTTCTCGTACGACAGCGCCGAGGACGTCTTCGAGGAGATCAGGCGGGCCTGGAACCCGAAGACCGGGTGGGACCTGCGCGGGGTGTCCTACGAGCGGCTGCGGGAGACGCCGGTGCAGTGGCCGGCGGCGCGGGAGGACGGGCCGGACCGGAACCCGATCAGGTATGTGGCGGCGGACGGCTCTCTGAGTTTCCCCACGGCGAGCGGACGCGCCGCGTTCTACGCCCGGCCGCATATCCCGCCGGCCGAAATGCCGGACGACGACTACCCGTTCACGCTGAACACCGGGCGGCTCCAGCACCAGTGGCACACGCTGACCAAGACGGCGAAGGTCCCGAAGCTGAACAAGCTGAACCCCGGGCCGTTCGTGGAGCTGCACCCGTCGGACGCCGCTGAACTGGGTGTGGTGGAAGGCGATTCGGTCGAGGTGGCCTCGCGACGCGGACGGGCGGTACTTCCCGCCGTCGTCACCGACCGCGTACGGCCCGGGTGTTGCTTCGCGCCCTTCCACTGGAACGACCTCTTCGGTGAGTACCTCAGCGTCAACGCGGTGACGAGCGACGCGGTGGATCCGCTGTCGTTCCAGCCGGAGTTCAAGGTGTGCGCGGTGTCGCTGACGAAGGTGCCCACACCGGTGACGGTACGAACGCCGGTGACGGGTGGGGCGAGTTCGGCGGACGTGAGTGTGCCCGTCGGTAGGGGCGCTCCGGCAACAGGTCCGGTCGTCGTTCCGTCCTCCGGTCAACAAGGTTCCCTCGCCTCCGCGTTCGGGCTCGCGCCCACCCCGCCCCCCGTCCTCACCGACCGGGAACGCCAGTACCTCGTCGGCTTCCTCGCGGGGATCCCCGCCGGTGCCCCCGGTGTTCCGGTGCTGCCTCCCGACGCGCCCTTCAGCCCCGAGCACGCGCTGTGGGTGAACGGCACGCTCGCCGGGATGTACTCCCGTACGGCACCCCTCGCGCAGCCCGAGGTCGCCGTACTCCGCCGTGAGGTGGTCGTGCTGTGGGCCTCGCAGACCGGCAACGCGGAGGAGTTCGCGGCGGCCGCGCTGGAACGGCTCAAGACGGTCGGCCACCCCGCCTCCCTGCTCGGCATGGACGAGGTCGACCTCGCGAGCCTGCCCGCCGAGGCCGACCTGCTGCTGATCACCAGCACCTTCGGCGACGGCGACGCCCCCGACAACGGCAGCGGCTTCTGGGACACCCTGGCCGGCCCCGACACCCCCCGCCTGGAGGGCCGCCGGTACGCGGTCCTCGCCTTCGGCGACTCGTCGTACGACGACTTCTGCGGGCACGGCCGCCGCCTCGACCAGCGCCTCGACGAACTCGGCGCACTGCGCCTGGCCCCCCGCACGGACTGCGAACCGGACTTCGAGGACGCGGCCCACGGCTGGCTGGACGGGGTGTTGACGGCCCTCACGGAGACCCCCGGCGGCACGGAGGGCTTCGCCGGGGCGCCGGATGCCCCCTCGGCGACGCCGGGAAGCGCCTCCCCGGGGGCACCCGGAGGGCCCTCCGTCGGCCCGGTCGGCTTCGCGGGCACCGCCGGAGGCCCGGCGCCCGTCGGTACTCCCGGCGGCCTGCCCTCCGGGGGCCGGTCCGGCGCCCCGGCTCTCCTCGGCGCTGCCGGCAGCCTCGTCGGCCCCGTCCAAGGGGTGTCGGCCACCCCCCTCGCCCCCGCCCGCGGCCCCCGCAAACCCGCCCCCGTCCTCGCCCGCCTCACCGGCAACCGTCTCCTCAGCCTCCCCGGCGCGGGCAAGGAGGTCCGGCGGTTCACCTTCGACACGCGGGACAGCGAGAGCCCGCTGCTGTACGACGCCGGAGACGCCCTCGGGATCCGGCCGCTCAACTCCGCCGACCTCGTCCGGGAGTGGCTCGCGGTCACCGGACTGGACGCGGAGGCCGAGGTGGAGGTGAACGGCGTGGGGGCGACCCCTCTCCGCGAGGCGTTCCTGCGGCACCTGGACATCACGAGGATCACCCCCGGCCTCCTCCGCTTCGTCGCCGAACGCACCCGTGACCCAAGGGAGTTGAAGAAACTCCTACGCCCCGACAACAAGGACGAACTCGCCAAGTGGGGCTGGGGCCGCCAAGCCGTGGACGTGATCACGGAGTACGGCGTCCGCGCCGACCCGCAGGAGTGGGCGCAGACCCTCGGCCGCCTCCAGCCGCGCCTGTACTCCATCTCGTCCAGCCCCCTGACCGACCCGCACCTCGTCTCGCTCACCGTCTCCGTCGTCCGCTACGACAACCTGCACGGCCGCCCCCGCGGCGGCGTCTGCTCACCGTTCCTCGCGGACGCCGCCCAGGACACCCCCGTACCGGTCCACGTCCAGCGCTCCCCGCACTTCCGCCCGCCCGCCGACCCCGCCACCCCGATGGTGATGGTCGGCCCCGGCACCGGCGTCGCCCCCTTCGTCGGCTTCCTGGAACAGCGCCGCGCCCTCGGTCACCGGGGCCCCAACTGGCTGTTCTTCGGTGAACAGCACCGCGCCACCGACTTCTACTACGAACAGGAGCTGACCGCCTTCCTCGCCGACGGCACCCTCGACCGCCTGGACACCGCCTTCTCCCGCGACCAGCGCGCCAAGGTCTATGTCCAGGACCGGATGCGCGAGCACGGCCCCCTGCTGTGGTCCTGGCTCCGCGACGGCGCCCACTTCTACGTCTGCGGCGACGCCTCCCGCATGGCCAAGGACGTCGACGAGGCCCTCAGGGACATCGCGAAGCTCCACGGCGGTATGGACGAGGCGGGCGCGGCCGCCTATGTGAAGCAACTCGCCACCGACAAACGCTATGTACGCGATGTGTATTGACCGGTCCCGGGGACAGGCCCCGGCAGGTGCGTGGGAGTATCGGTCGCCATGAGAGCGTCCCCTGCGGTGAGGAGCGTGCGCGCGGCGGTGTTCGCCGCGCTGTGCGTCCTGCTGGCCGCGGGGGGACACACCCTGGCGACCGGCATGGCCCCGCCGGTCTGGGCGCAGACGGCCGGCTTCCTGCCGGTCTTCGCGGCCGGCTGGCTGCTCGGCGGCCGCGAGCGCTCCCTGGCGGCCATCGGCGGCGCGACCCTCACCTCGCAGGGCGGGCTCCACCTCGTCTTCGACGCCGTACGGCCGCACACCGCGATGGTCATGCACGGCATGCGCATGACCCACGCACCCGCGGCCCACGCCCTCACCCCGCACGCCACGGCGGCCCATGTCTCGGCCGCCGTCCTGCTGACCTGGTGGCTCCGGCGCGGCGAGGCCGCCGTGTGGTCGCTGCTGCGCCGCGCGGCCACGCTCGTCCCCGGCCTCGCGGCCTGGTGGCAGGGGCACGGCGTTCCGCGCGCCGTGGACCCGGTCCGTCCGGCCGCCGACGCCCCGCGCGCCTTCCGCCGCCTCCTCCTGCGGCACACGGTCCACCGACGCGGACCGCCCGCCCGGATCCCGTACGCGATCTGACCCCTACACACCTTTTGCTCAGTACGGAGATCCCTCACCCATGTCCTCAGCACACACAGTCCTGCGCCGTACCGGTGTGGTCACCGCACTCGCCGCGGCAGGAGTCCTCACCGCCGCCGGTGTGGCCTCCGCCCATGTGACCGTCCACCCCGACAGCTACGCCCAGGGCGCCACCGACGGTGCCCTGACCTTCCGGGTCCCCAACGAGGAGGACACCGCGTCCACCACGAAGGTGCAGGTCTTCCTGCCCACCGACACCCCCGTCCTCGGCGTGCTTGTCTCCCCGCACGACGGCTGGACCGCCAAGGTGACCGACACCAAGCTCAAGACGCCGGTCAAGACGGACGACGGCACCATCACCGACGCCGTCTCCGAGATCACCTGGACCGGCGGGAAGATCGCCCCCGGCCAGTACGAGGACTTCGACGTCGCCTTCGGCCAGCTGCCCGAGTCCGCCACCCAGCTCACCTTCAAGACCCTCCAGACCTACTCCGACGGCAAGGTCGTCCGCTGGATCGAGGAGACGACCTCCGGCGACGACGACCCGGAGAACCCGGCGCCGGTGCTCAAGCTCACGAAGGCCGCGGCCGCGAGCACCGCGTCGGACACCGGCTCGTCCGGCACCGGCTCGGCGAAGTCCTCGGCCGGCACGGCGAAGGCCTCCGCGAGCGACTCCACCGCGCGCGGGCTCGGCGTCGCCGGGCTGGTCGTGGGCGTGCTGGGCCTCGCGGCCGGCGTCTTCGGAGTCGTCCGCGGTCGCACCGAGCGGTGAGCCGGACGACGCGGATTTCCGTATCCCCCGTGGGGAAGCCTGTAGAGGTCCGCACCGCCATGTGACGTGCGAGGGCCGGATGGGAGGATGAGGCGCCATGACAGCAGGGTGGTGTGCGCGCACGGTACGGGCCGCGGTGTTCGCGGCCGTCTGTGTGCTGCTCGCCGCCCTGGGCCACGTCCTCATGTCCGGCCACCACGTGCCCGCCGGGGCGGTGGCCCTCGGCCTCGCGGCCACCGCCGTCGTGGGCTTCTGCCTGGCCGGCCGTGAACGCGGCCTCCCCCTGGTCGTCGCGGTCGTGGTCGGCGCGCAGACGGCGCTCCACACGGGGTTCTCGTTCGCCCAGCCCATGAGCGGGGCGGACGACATGGGTGGGACGCACATGGGGCCCGCGCACATGCCGAGCGAGACGGACTCCATGCACATGGGGTCGATGCATATGAGCGGCATGGACTCCATGGACATGGGCCACATGTCCTCCGCGACCGGCACCTGGTCGTTCGGCATGGTCGCCCCCCACCTGCTCGCCGCGCTGCTCACCGGGCTCTGGCTCGCGTACGGCGAGCGGGCCGCGTTCCGGATCCTGCGGGCCGTCGCCGGATGGCTGGCGGCCCCGCTGCGGCTGCTGCTCGCGGCCGTTCCCGCCACCCCGCACCGTCCGCGGCTGCGGGCCCGCCGTCCCCGCTCGCAGCGGGGGCCGCGCTCTCTCCTTCTCGGTCACGCGATCACCCATCGGGGTCCGCCTCTGGGGACCGCTGTCGCCTGACGACAGCCGGTATCCCCGAGCCGCCCTCAGCGCGCCTCGGGTCGCGGTCGTACGTACGGCCGAATTCCCACCCGAGAAGGACATTCAGGTGATCACTTCTGCCCTGCCCTCCGACGCCTCGACCACGGCCTGGGCCCTCGCCGCTCGTGCGGGGGACACGGAGGCGTTCGAGCACTTGGTGCGTGCGCTGCACCGTGACGTGCTGCGGTACGTCTCCCACCTCTGCGCCGATCCGCAGGCCGCGGACGATCTCGCCCAGGACACGTTCCTGCGGGCGTTCGGCAGCGTGCACAGGTTCGAGGGGCGGTCCTCCGCGCGGACCTGGCTGCTGTCCATCGCCCGGCGAGCGGTGATCGACGGGTTTCGCCATGCGGCGGCACGGCCGCGGGCGTATGACGCCGGGGACTGGGAGCTCGCGGTGGAGCGGGCCCAGCCTCGGGGGGTGCCGGGGTTCGACGACGGCGTCGCGCTGCTCGACCTGCTGGAAGCGCTGCCGGTCGAGCGGCGCGAGGCGTTTGTCCTCACGCAGATGTGGGGGCTGCCGTATGAGGAGGTGGCTTCGATGTGCGGATGTCCGGTGGGGACGGTTCGGTCTCGGGTCGCGCGAGCCCGAGCCACACTCGTCGAGATGGTGAAAGCGGTGGATCTCGCCGCGTGAGGCTGCCGGCCGGTGGGGGCTGGCCGCGCAGTTCCCCGCGCCCCTAGAGTCGGACCAGTCACCGCCTGTTTCGAGTGAGCCTGGCCGCCGTTCCTGCCGCTGCCAGGGCCGTCAGGCCGGTGCCGGCCAAGGCCAACGCTTTGGCCCTCCGGCCTGGTGGCACCGTCCTCGCGCCCGGGGCCACCCCGTACGCGCTGCCCGGTGCTCCCGGGAGGGCCGACGCCAGCAGCTCCGCCACGTGCACCGCCTCGTGGCCGCCGCTGTCCAGCTCGTGGATCTGGGTGCGGCAGCTGAAGCCGTCCGCCAGGACCACGGTCTCCTCCGGCTCCTCGCGGAGCCTAGGGAGCAGGACCCGTTCCGCGCAGGCCTCGCTGACCTCCAAGTGCCCCGGTTCGAAGCCGAAGTTGCCGGCCAGACCGCAGCAGCCGGAGTCCAGACGTTCCGCGTCCACTCCGGCGCGCTTGAGGAGTTCCTGGTCGGCGTTCCAGTCCAGCACCGCGTGCTGGTGGCAGTGGACCTGGGCGAGGGCCTTCGCGGAGCGGTCCGGGACCTGCGGGGGCTCGTAGCCGGGGGAGTGCTCGGTGAGGAGTTCGGCGAGGGTGACCGTCTGGTCGCGCAGGCGTCGGACGTCGTGGTCGCCGGGGAACAGCTCGGGCGCGTCCGAGCGGAAGACGGCCGTGCAGCTGGGCTCCAGGCCGACCACCAGGCCGCCGACGCGCACGTGGTCGGCGAGCCGGCGGACCGTGCGGGACAACACCCGCTCCGCCGTGGACAGTTGACCCGTGGAGATCCAGGTCAGTCCGCAGCACAGCGGCTCTTCCGGCAGCTCGACCCGCCAGCCCGCGTGCTCCATGAGGGCCACGGCCGCCTGGCCGATGTGCGGGTGGAAGTGGTTGGTGAAGGTGTCCGGCCAGAGCAGTACGGTGCCGCGCACGCCGTCGCCGTACGGCTCGTGGTGCTTGAACCACTGCTGGAGGGTCTCCCCGGCGAACAGCGGGATCTCGCGGTCCTCGACGCCCGCCGCCGCGACGGCCGCCTTCGAGAGCAGCGGGGTGTGCGTGAGCGTGTTGACCAGCGGGCCGAGCCGGCTGCGGCCGACCGCCTGTGCGACGGCGGGCAGCCAGCCCATCGAGAGGTGCGCCCGGGGCCTGCGCCACCAGCGGCCCTCGTAGTGGTGGGAGAGGAACTCCGCCTTGTACGTGGCCATGTCGACGTCGGCCGGGCAGTCCTGCTTGCAGCCCTTGCAGGCCAGACAGAGATCGAGCGCGTCCCGGACCGCCTCGGACCGCCAGCCGTCCCCGATCGCGCTGTCGCCGTGCCCGTCGAGCATCTCGAACAGCAGCCGGGCCCGCCCGCGCGTGGAGTGCTCCTCGTCGCGGGTGACCTGGTAGGAGGGGCACATCACGGTGCCCTCGCTGGTGTGCTGCCGGCATTTCCCCACGCCCACACAGCGGTTGGCGGCCTCCGCGAAGGACCCTCCGTCGTGCGGGAAGCGGAAGTGCAGGTCCCTCGGGTCGTAGGGCGCCCAGTCGCCGCCGAGGCGCAGGTTCTCGTCGAGCTTGTACGGCGCCACCACCTTGCCGGGGTTCATCCGGTCCAGCGGGTCGAAGACGGCCTTCAACTCGCCGAATGCCGTGACGAGTTGTTCGCCGAACATACGTGGCAGCAGCTCGCCCCGGCTCTGTCCGTCGCCGTGCTCGCCGGAGAAGGAGCCGCCGAACTCGGCGACCAGGTCGGCCGCCCGCTCCATGAACCGCCGGTAGGCGGCCACCCCGTCGGCGGAGTACAGGTCGAAGGGGATCCGGGTGTGCACACAGCCCTGGCCGAAGTGGCCGTAGAGACTGGGCCCGGTGTCGCTCAGATACCCGAACTCCTCGTACAGGCCCCGCAGTCGGCGCAGATAGTCGCCGAGTCGGTCGGGTGGGACCGCTGAGTCCTCCCAGCCCTCGAAGGTGTCGGGCCTGCCCGGGATGTGCGCGGTGGCGCCGAGGCCGGACTCGCGGACCTGCCACAACTCCTGTTCGTGGACCGGGTCGTCGAGGAAGGCGCACTCGGGGTCGTGCTCGGACTCGTGCAGCCCGTCCAGCATGCGGTGCGCGTGCTCGTCGGCCTCCTCCACGGTGTCCCCGCCGAACTGCACCATCAAGAAGGCGTTGCCCTCGGGGAGTTGGGCGCGGGCCTTCGGGTTGAGCGACTTGATCCGCTCGTCCTTGACGAGCCGCGCGTCCACGCCCTCCAGGGCGATCGGCTCGTACGGCAGGATCGCGGGCACCGAGTCGGCGGCCGTCTCGATGTCCGGGAACCCGAGGACGACCAGGGACCGTTCCTTGACGACCGGCACCAGTTCGAGTTCCGCGCGCAGGACGGTCACCAGGGTCGACTCGCTGCCGACCAGCAGCCCGGCGACGTCGAAGCCGTGTTCCGGGAGCAGGGAGTCGAGGTTGTAGCCGGAGACCCGGCGCGGGATGTCGGGGAAGCGGCGGCGGATCTCGTCGGCGTAGGTGTCGCGCAGGGTGCGCAACCGCCGGTAGACCGTGGCCCGGAGATCGCCGTGCCGTTCGATCTCGGCGTACTCCTCGTCGTCGGTCGTCCCGCACCAGAACCGGGTGCCGTCGTACAACTGCACTTCCAGACGGGCGATGTTGTCGACGACCTTGCCGTGCGCCTGGGCGGTGGCCCCGCAGGAGTTGTTGCCGATCATGCCGCCGATCGTGCAGTTGGCGTGGGTGGCCGGTTCGGGGCCGAACCGCAGCCCTGTGGAGGCCAGTTGGCGGTTGAGGTCGTCGAGGACGATGCCGGGCTGGACGACGCAGGTGCGGGCGTCCTCGTCGACGGACTCCAGGCGGGTGCAGTACTTGGACCAGTCGATCACCACGGCCGTGTTGGTGCACTGCCCGGCCAGGCTGGTCCCGCCGCCCCGGGACAGCACCGGCACGTCGTGCTCCCGGGCCACGGCGACGGCCTCCGCGGCCGCCTCGGGGGTCCGGGGCACCACCACGCCGATCGGGGTCTGGCGGAAGTTCGAGGCGTCCGTCGAGTAGGCGGCGCGGCTCCCGCCGTCGAAGCGGACCTCGCCGTCGACCCGCTCGCGCAGCGCCCTCTCCAGGGCGGCCGTGTCGGGCGAGGGTGCGGCTGGCCGTCGTACGACAGGAACGGGCAGGTCGGAGGTCGTCATGAACCCCTCCTTCGATGTCGGCGCGGGCACCGGCCGGGTACCCGCGACGGCACCGGTGACTACTCCTGTTTCGCCTCCTCGGCGAGATCGGGCAGCAGCGCGCACAGCGCCCCGCGCTGGTCCGGGCCCATGAAGCGGGCGAGGGCCTCCCGGACCGTGTGGGCGAGGCTGTCGGAGGCCTCCGACAGCAGCCGCCGGCCCTTCTCCGTGAGCGCCACCTCCACGCCCCGCTTGTCGCCGCAGACGGACTTGCGGGTGACGAGGTTCGCGTGCTGGAGGCAGGCGATCTGGTAGGTGAGGCGGGTCTTGGGGCGGCCGAGGTGCTCGGCGATCTTCGTCATGCGCAGACCGTCCATGGGCCGGGTGCCCAGCAGGCACAGGACCAGGAACTCGTCGTGCGAGACGTCCAGCCGCTCCTTGACGACGGAGCGCAGCTCCTGCTCGACGGCGCCGGTGGCGGCCAGCAGCAGCATCCAGGCGTGCAGCTCCGGCGGCAGGATCCCGTCGGACAGGGAGGGACATTCGGACTGGTCGGCCATGGATTCCAGTGTAGCTGTTGTTCAAATTTGGAGTATCGGCTAGCGTGGCGTCATCCAAATTTGGACTATGTGAGTGAGGAACCATGACCGTCGCCGTCGAAACCGGAACCTGGCAGCTCGACCGGACCGCCACCACCGTCGCCCTGAAGCACAAGACGATGTGGGGCCTGGTCACCGTGAAGGGCGCCTTCGCCACCGTCGACGGCCAGGGCGAGGTGCGCGCCGACGGCTCCGCGGTCGGCACGATCACCCTCGACGCCGCCTCCCTCGACACCAAGAACGCCAAGCGCGACGAGCACCTGCGCGGAGCCGACTTCTTCGATGTCGCCAACCACCCCGAGATCACCTTCGCGGTGCGCAGCGCGGAGCTGCGCGACGGTGACCAGGTGCACGTGATCGGTCAGCTGACCGTACGCGGGATCAGCCGCCCCCAGTCCTTCACCGCGCAGCTCACCGACGCGAGCGCCGACGCGCTCACCGTGAACGCCGAATTCTCCGTGGACCGTGCGCAGTTCGGCCTGGGCTGGAACCAGATGGGCATGATCCGCGGCCTCACCACGGTCACCGCCGCCCTGCGCTTCAAGCGGTCGGCAGCGTGACGTAGGCGCTCGACAGTGTCTGCGGCGAGGCCGTGAACACCCGCAGCCGGACCCGCTGATGCCGGTGCGGCAGGGCGTACGACCCGCCGGGCGGCCGTAGTTCGTAGACGGCCGTGGTGTGCGCGGGCAGCGTCGCCGGGCCCCGCAGCACCGAGAAGTACGGGTACATGCCCTGGCCCTTGGTGAGGGTGAAGTGCGGGGTCAGCGCCTCGTCGTCGTGGTTGGTGACCCGCAGGGTCAGCCGCGTCAGGGTGCGCTCCCCGGCCTTCAGCGCGGTGACCCTGAGGTCCAGCGGCGGCGATCCGGTCGCCGCCAGCACCGCGCTCGCCAGCGCCGGGACCAGCAGCAGACCGGCCGCCGCGGCCCGCGCCGGGCGCCGGCGCGGGCCGGACAGGAGGCGCGGCCGCGGCTGCCAGGCCCGGACGAACTCCGAGTGCGGCGCGGTCACCGCCCCCGCCAGCCACAGCGGGGTCATCATCAGGTAGTAACCGTCCTGCGAACGGGTCGCCAGCCAGAAGGCGCACCACGGCAGGACGGTCGCCGCCGGGCCGAGCCGCCGGATGAACAGCACGAACAGCCCCAGCAGCCCGGCGAGCAGCAGGATGCTCGCGTGCGAGTACCAGTCGATCCGGTCGCTGCCGTTCGTGAGGTACAGCGACACGTCCACCAGCCCCTGGCCGTGCAGCACCGCGCCCTGGATGATCGGCAGCGCGATCCCCTCCAGCCAGGCGCCGGGCCGGCTCACCAGGAAGTACGTGTTGATCAGCAGCCATACGACGGCCGCCGCGCCGGCGAACCGCAGCAGCAGCCCCGCCGCCGCCCGCGCGCCCAGCTCCCCGCGCCGCAGCGAGTACAGGCCCGCGAGCAGGAACGGCGCTACGAACCACGGCAGTTGCTGTGCCGCGCAGGCCGCGCCCAGACAGGCCCCCTGCGCCAGACCGGCCGGACCGAGCCGCCCGCCCCGGCCGATCCGGGGCCAGCGCACCACCACCGGCACCAGCAGGGCCAGCGCGAGGACCGCAGGGTAGCCGAGCCTGCCGTACATCGGCAGGAACGAGAAGCCGAGGCACACCATCGTCGCCGCCGACCGCCACGGCGTGGGCAGCAACCACCACAGGACGACCGTGCCGGCCAGCAGAGCGCCCATACTCACCGCGATCGCCGGCACGGCGCCGTGCCCGAGCCACAGCAGGGGCGCGGTGAGCAGCGGGGCGAGCGGGGGATAGCCGTACGTGTAGTCGTAGCCGCCCGTCACGGTCGGCGTCACCGCGACGCCGTCGCGGCCGAACAGCCAGGGCCAGGCATGGCCGTAGATCCCGTGCCCGGCGACCAGTTCGCGGGCCGCCTGGGTGGTGAGGGCGGCCTCGTCGGAGCCGCGGTGGAACAGGACGGCGGTGCACGCGGCGAGGATCAGCCCGGTCACCAGCACGCACAGGTCGACGCGCGCGAGTGATCGGCGCGAGCGCACCGTCAGCGCGAGCACCCCGCAGCCCAGGACCGACGCGTAGCAGACGGAGATGACCAGGGCGAGCGAGATCCGGTGCGTGGCCGCCTGGGTCCACACGTTTCTCGTGCCGATGAGGAGACTGACGTCCGCGAGCACGGTGAGCACACGGTGCCACTGCGCGGGCGGTTCGGGAGCGGCGGACACCGCCGGCTGGGTCCGCCGGACGGGAGCCGACAGCTGGGTATCTGCCAGGAGCACGACATCGGACGCTAAACGGACGCGGTGAGCGGCGAGGCGACGGAGGCCAAGAGTCCGGTGTGAGGGCAGTAAGACCCTTTCGTCGGGGTGCGGTGTGGCGGGAAGCGTGCGCCGGGGCGGTCGCGCACCGTGTCGCTGTTGGGCCGAACAGGTGACTTGGCGTAAGAATTGGCTGGTGCAGGCATTGAAGGCGAGTCGAAACGGGGGGAACCGGTGAGCAGGTACGACGTCACCGACGAACAGTGGGAGGGACTCGCCCAGGTCGTTCCGTTGCGCGGCCGGGACGCCTGGCCGTCCGCGGTGGGCCATCGGGCCCTGCCGGACGCGGTCACCGAGACCCGGCGGCGCTTCGTCGTCCTTCGGGTCAACGTCTTCGCGGACGCGCGCGAGGTCGCGGAGACGCTGATGGCCGGGATACCCGTACTGCTCGACCTCACCGGGGCGGAGACGGAGGTCGCGAAACGGGTCCTCGACTTCAGCACGGGGGTGGTTTTCGGCCTGGCGAGCTCGATGCACCGGGTGGACCGGAATGTCTTTCTGCTGACGCCGGCGGGGACCGAGGTGACGGGGTTGATGGAGGGGGCGGCGGGGGCCGCGGGCGCCGGTTCGTGAGGCGGGGCGTTCGCCCGAACGTAGGAAGGTGCTGAGGGCGGAACGGTTCTTCTGTCGGCGGAGTCCTACGGTCCGGATATGGCCGCTCCCCCCACGTTCCGTGTCTCCACCACGCCTCTTGAAGCTTCCGCGTCCGCCGAGCCGTTGGTTCCTCCGCAGGCCCCTCCGCCGGACGGCGAGCGGCGCCTGGAGAAGCCCTGTCTCACCGAGTTACGGCTCTCCGCCTACGCCTCCCACCGGCGCGCCCGGTTCCCGCTCGGGCCGCTCACCCTCCTCGCCGGGCCCAGCGGCAGCGGCAAGACCAGTGCGCTTCGGGCCTACGAGGCGCTCGCGCGGCTCGGTGGCGGCGCGGACCTCGCCGAGGTGTTCCCCGACCCCGTCGCCTGCGTCCCCGACCGGGCCCGGCCCGACGCCCAGCACCGCCGTGGCTTCCGCATCGGCTGTACGGCCGACGGACCCGAAGGCGCGGTCCGGCTCGACGTCGCCGTCCAGGCCGAACCCGAACTGCGCATCGTGGGCGAGCGGTTGACCGTCGACGGACTCGTGCTGCTGGAGACCGCCCTGCGCGACCCCTCCCGCCGTGCCGTACAGGCCGCCTGGCACACCGCCGGAGCCACCCCGGTCACCCGCGCCCCGCTCCCCGACGACCGGCTCGGCACCGCGCTGCTGCCGCTCCGTGTCGCCGGCAAGACCGACGGACAGCGGCGGGTCCTCGCCGCCGCCGAGCAGATGGTGGTGGCCCTGCGCTCCGTCTTCGCCTGCGACCCGCGGCCCGGCCGGATGCGGCTGCCCGTCCCGACCGGCTCCGGACGGCTCCTCGGCGGCTGCGACAACCTCGCCGACGTCCTGTTCCGTACGCGTGCGGAGTGCGGGCGACGGCACGGGCTGCTCGTCGAGGCGGTGCGTGCGGGATGCGCCGGGCCGGTCGCCGACCTGCTCGCCGAGCCGGTCGCGGGTGGCGCGGTGCGGGCGCTGCTCGACCGGGGGGACGGGTTCCGTACGGAGCTGGGGCGGCTGGGCGACGGGGAGTTGAGGTATCTGGCGCTCGCCCTTGTGCTGCTCACCGGGCCCGGGGTGCTGGCCGTCGATCCCGTGGGGGAGGTGCCGGCGGCGATGCAGACGCTGACCGTGCTGGCCGACGATCTCGACCGGTGCCTTGACGTACGGCAGCGGGGGGAGTTGCTGCGGCTGGCCGGGCGGATGTGTGAGCGTGGGCATATTCGGCTGGTGGGGACGGTGCGTGACGTGTCGTGGGTCGTCGGTGCGGTGGGTGGGGGTGACGGTGATGCCGGGGGCGGCGGAGTTACGGTGGTACACCTTGAGCCGTGACTGAACCTCTCGACGTGGTGAAACTCCAGCGGCGGCTGGTGGAGTTCGCCGCGGCCCGCAACTGGCAGCCGTACCACACGCCCAAGAACCTCGTCGCCGCGCTCAGCGTCGAGGCGTCCGAACTGGTCGAGATCTTCCAGTGGTTGACGCCCGAGGAGTCCGCGCGGGTGATGGACGACCCCGACACCGCGCACCGCGTCACGGACGAGATCGCGGATGTGCTCGCGTATCTGCTGCAGCTGTGTGCGGTGCTCGGGGTCGATCCGTTGGCGGCGCTGGACGCGAAGATCGACCGGAACGAGCTCCGGTTTCCGGCGCCGTAAGGAGCCGTTCGATCCGCCTTTACTCTCTGTGACGAAAATCTGGTCTGAAACCGATTCGTTGTCCACAGATTTCCGTCTACCTCTGGCTTTTCGTTCCGAGTGAACTCACTCTGGGTAGTG
This sequence comes from Streptomyces sp. NPDC047072, assembly GCF_040643855.1. Lineage (NCBI taxonomy): Bacteria > Bacillati > Actinomycetota > Actinomycetes > Kitasatosporales > Streptomycetaceae > Streptomyces > Streptomyces sp. NPDC047072. The sequence goes on from NZ_JBEYVC010000024.1 coordinate 47,571, forward strand.
GACAAGGGAGTTGGTTACGGACGGGGGCAGCCGATGGACGCGGTGCGGCTCATCGTGACGAGCAGGCGGGCCCTGGCGGGGAGCGGTGGGGCGCCTCAGGTCATGGCCGAGGTGTGGCAGGCGCAGGCGCTGGCGCAGGCGATAGGGAGCCGGCTCGCGGTGGCCGGGCCGCCGGAACTGCGGGGGGAGGCGCTGGGGTTGACGGAGCTGGCGGGGCGGGGGTGTGGGGTGCTGTCGCGTCCGGACATCTCCGTGGAGCAGTTGCGGGCGGCGCAGTTGACGGAGTTGGGGGATGCGCGTCAGGCGTTGCTGTGTCTGGGTGGGTTACTGGGGGAGGTGGGGATCGCGTTGGTCGGGCTTGCCTGTGCGGCGGATGACGAGACGACGTACTGGCAGTGTATGGAGGCGATCGATGCGGCGGATGAGTCTCGGGATCGGGTGGTGCAGATGTTGCGAAGACTGGCGGATCGGGGGGAAGGGGTGCCGGAGCGGGAGGCCGGGTAGTTGTGTGCGGCTTGGTGGGGGCGGGCGTTTTGCGCAGTTCCCCGCGCCCCTGAAAGATGCGCCTACGGTTCGGTGGTGGGTCGGGGCCGGGGGCGGGGGGTATCCGTCCTCGGTCCGGCGGTGCTGTTGATTGAGATGTGCTGGGTAATGGACGCCGGCCGCTGCGGGCGGACACCCCCCGCCCCCGTCCCCTCACCGCCGTACGCGGCCACACAAAACAAGGGCGTCCAGGTGAGCTTTTTTAGGGGCGCGGGGAACTGCGCGACCAGCCCCCACTTACCCGCACCCGCCCTACGACCTGACCCGGCATCCCCCCCATCCGCGTCAGTCCTCCCGGCGGTCCTCCGTGGCTCGGCCCGAGGACTGCAGATCCGCGTCCAACGCCGACAGGTCCGCATTGAGCGCCGCCATCAACTCCTCCATCTGCTGCAGCAACCCCTTCGGCTGCCCAACAAGCGGCGGTACGGTCTCTTCGCTCACGACGGCCTCCTCAGCCCAGGGCCCCCGGCAGGGACCCGTTCCGCCCGAGCCAACGATCACCGAAGGGGCTGGTCACTGGGATGGTCACCCCGTAGCCGTGGGGCCGGTGATTTTTCACTCGACCGGGCACAGCAGGATGGAGGTATGGATCTCCGTATCTTCACCGAGCCCCAGCAGGGGGCCACGTACGACACCCTTCTCACCGTCGCCAAGGCCACTGAGGATCTTGGCTTTGATGCCTTTTTCCGGTCCGACCACTATCTGAAAATGGGGGACGGCGACGGGCTCCCCGGTCCCACCGACGCCTGGATAACCCTCGCGGGGCTGGCCCGTGAGACGAAGCGGATACGGCTGGGCACGTTGATGACCGCCGGGACGTTCCGGCTGCCCGGTGTGCTCGCCATTCAGGTCGCGCAGGTCGACCAGATGTCCGGTGGGCGCGTCGAACTGGGCCTGGGTGCGGGCTGGTTCGAGGAGGAGCACGCGGCGTACGGCATTCCGTTCCCGAAGGAGAAGTTCCCGCGGCTGGAGGAGCAGCTGGAGATCGTCACGGGGCTGTGGGCCACCGAGGCGGGCGGGACCTTCGACTTCCACGGCACGTACTACGACCTGACCAAGTCGCCCGCGCTGCCGAAGCCGGCGCAGGAGAAGATCCCGGTGCTGATCGGCGGGCACGGCGCCCAGCGCACCCCGCGGCTCGCCGCCCGGTACGCCGACGAGTTCAACATGCCCTTCGCCTCGGTCGAGGACAGCGAGGCGCAGTTCGGGCGGGTCCGGGCGGCCGCCGAGGAGGCCGGGCGCGGGGCCGACGCGATCACCTTCTCCAACGCCCTCGTCGTGTGCGTCGGCAAGGACGACCAGGAGGTGGCCCGCCGTGCCGCCGCCATCGGGCGTGACGTCGACGAGTTGAGGGCAAACGGGCTCGCGGGTACTCCGGACGAGGTCGTCGAGAAGATCGGCCGCTACGCCGGGATCGGCTCCCGGCGCCTGTACCTCCAGGTCCTCGACCTCTCCGACCTGGACCACCTGGAGCTGATCTCGGCACGGGTCCAGTCGCAGCTGTCGTAAATCGAAGGCACTGGTCGGAGCCCCTGTGCGAAGCTGAGGACGTCGTCCTGCCGAGCCCCCAGGATCACCCTTCCTGGGGGCTTTCGCACGCACGGCGCCCTGACCCTTCCACCGGCCGGAGAGGCCCTCCGCATGTTCCTGACCATCACCACCACCGGCACACCCGACCGCCCCGCCACCGACCTCGGCTACCTGCTGCACAAGCATCCCGGGAAGGCGCAGGTCTTCTCCACGTCGTACGGGAAGGCTCATGTCCTGTACCCCGAGGCGGAGGATCAGCGGTGCACGGCCGCGCTGTTGCTGGAGGTCGACGCGGTGGCGCTGGTGCGGCGGGGGAAGGGGAAGGGGCGTGGCGGTGCGCCGGACGCGGCGCTCGCGCAGTACGTCAACGACCGTCCGTACGCGGCCTCTTCGCTGCTGGCGGTGGCGTTGAGCGCCGTGTTCTCCAGTGCCATGCGCGGGGTCTGCACGGCGCGTCCCGAACTGCCGGGTCAGGCACGGCCGTTGCGCATCGAGGTGCCTGTGCTGCCGGCGCGTGGTGGTCCCGATCTCGTACGGCGGCTTTTCGAGCCGCTCGGGTGGGAGGTACGGGTCGAGGCCGTGCCGCTGGACGTGGAGTTCCCCGAGTGGGGTGATTCGCGGTACGTGCGGCTCGAACTGGAGTCCACGCAGCTGACCGTCTCCGACGCGTTGCGTCATCTGTATGTGCTGCTGCCCGTCCTCGATGACGCCAAGCACTACTGGGTCTCCGCGGACGAGGTCGACAAGCTGATGCGGGCCGGTGGCGCCTGGCTGTACCACCACCCCGAGGTGAAGCTGATCACCAACCGTTACCTGTCCCGTCGTTGGTCGCTGACCCGCGAGGCGATGGAGCGGCTGGAGCTGGTGCGGCTCGCCGAGGCCGACGACAGTGAGGTCGAGGAGATCGACAACGCCGTCGAGGCGGAGACCGAGACCGAGGAGCGGCCCACCCCGCTCGCCGTGCAGCGCCGGGACGCCATCCTGGACGCGCTGCGGGTCTCCGGGGCCGCCCGCGTGCTCGATCTCGGGTGCGGGCAGGGGCAGTTGGTGCAGGCGCTGCTGAAGGACGTCCGGTTCACCGAGATCGTCGGGGTCGACGTGTCGGTGCGGGCGCTCACCATCGCCTCGCGGCGGCTCAAGCTGGACCGCATGGGGGAGCGGCAGGCCTCCCGGGTCAAGCTCTTCCAGGGCTCGCTGGCCTACACCGACAACCGGCTCAAGGGGTACGACGCCGCCGTGCTGAGCGAGGTCATCGAGCACCTCGACCTGCCCCGGCTGCCCGCCCTGGAGTACGCCGTGTTCGGTGCCGCGCGGCCGCGGACCGTGCTCGTGACGACCCCCAATGTGGAGTACAACGTCCGGTGGGAGTCGCTGCCCGCCGGTCATGTCCGGCACGGCGACCACCGGTTCGAGTGGACCCGTGAGGAATTCAGGGCGTGGGCCGGGGCCGTGGCCGAACGGCACGGGTACGCCGTGGAGTTTGTGGCCGTCGGACCCGACGACCCCGAGGTGGGGCCGCCCACGCAGATGGCCGTGTTCGAGCAGAGGAACCTGAACGAGAAGGAGGCGAAGGCAGCATGACCGAGACGCAGCAGCAGGGACGGGTCCTCCCCGTCACCGACCTCTCCCTGGTCGTCCTCGTCGGCGCTTCCGGCTCCGGCAAGTCCACCTTTGCGCACCGGCACTTCAAGCCGACCGAGGTCATCTCCTCCGACTTCTGCCGTGGGCTCGTCTCGGACGACGAGAACGACCAGGGCGCGACCAAGGACGCCTTCGACGTCCTGCACTACATCGCGGGCAAGCGGCTCGCCGCCGGCCGTCGTACGGTCGTCGACGCGACCAGCGTCCAGTCGGACTCCCGGCGCCAACTGATCGACCTGGCCAAGCAGTACGACGTACTGCCCATCGCCATCGTCCTGGACGTCCCGGAGGAGGTGTGCGCCGAGCGCAACGCGGGCCGCACCGACCGGGCCGACATGCCGATCCGTGTCATCAAGCGGCACATCCGTGAACTCCGCCGTTCAATAAGGCAGTTGGAGCGCGAGGGCTTCCGCAAGGTGCACATCCTGCGCGGGGCCGAGGAGGTGGACCGGGCGAGTGTCGTCACCGAGAAGCGGTTCAACGACCTGACCCACCTCACCGGGCCCTTCGACATCGTCGGCGACATCCACGGCTGCGCCGCCGAACTGGAGTCGCTGCTGGGCAAGTTGGGCTATGTCGACGGCGTGCACCCCGAGGGTCGTACCGCGGTCTTCGTCGGCGACCTCGTCGACCGCGGGCCCGACAGCCCGGGCGTGCTGCGCCGGGTGATGGCGATGGTGAAGTCGGGCAACGCGCTGTGCGTGCCGGGCAACCACGAGAACAAGTACGGCCGTTACCTCAAGGGCCGCAAGGTCCAGCACACCCACGGCCTCGCCGAGACCATCGAGCAGATGGAGCAGGTCTCCGACGCGTTCCGGGCCGAGGTGAGGGAGTTCATCGACGGACTCGTCAGCCACTACGTCCTCGACGGCGGCCGTCTGGTCGTCTGTCACGCCGGGCTGCCCGAGAAGTACCACGGCCGCACCTCCGGCCGGGTCCGCTCGCACGCCCTCTACGGCGAAACGACCGGTGAGACCGACGAGTTCGGGCTGCCGGTGCGCTACCCGTGGGCGGAGGACTACCGGGGCCGGGCCGCGGTCGTCTACGGCCACACCCCCGTCCCGGAGGCGACCTGGCTCAACAACACCATCTGCTTGGACACCGGCGCCGTCTTCGGCGGCAAGCTGACCGCGCTGCGCTGGCCGGAGCGGCAGCTGGTCGACGTACCGGCGCAGCAGGTCTGGTACGAGCCGACCCGGCCGCTGCGGTCGGAGGCACCCGGCGGGCACGACGGACGGCCGCTCGACCTCGCCGACGTGCACGGCCGCCGCGCGGTCGAGACCCGGCACGCGGGCCGGGTCGCGGTGCGCGAGGAGAACGCGGCGGCGGCCCTGGAGGTCATGAGCCGCTTCGCGGTCGACCCGAGGCTGCTGCCGTACCTGCCCCCGACCATGGCACCGACGGCGACCAGCCGGGTGGACGGCTACCTGGAGCACCCGCGGGAGGCCTTCGCGCAGTACGCCGAGGACGGGGTCGCGCGGGTCGTGTGCGAGGAGAAGCACATGGGCTCGCGGGCGGTCGCCCTGGTGTGCCGGGACGCGGAGACGGCTCGCAGGCGCTTCGGCGTGGACGGACCGACGGGCTCGCTCTACACCCGTACCGGCCGGCCGTTCTTCGACGACCCCCAGGTGACGGAGGCGATCCTCGACCGCCTGCGCACGGCGGTCGGCGAGGCCGGGCTGTGGACCGAACTGGACACAGACTGGCTGCTGTTGGACGCCGAGCTGATGCCGTGGTCGCTGAAGGCGGGCGGGCTGCTGCGCTCGCAGTACGCCGCTGTCGGCGCCGCCTCCGGGGCGGTGTTCCCGGGTGCGCTGGCCGCGCTGGAGGGCGCGACGGCCCGGGGCGTGGACGTGTCGGACCTGCTGGCCCGCCAGCGTGAACGCGCCGACGCGGCAACGGCGTTCACCGCCGCGTACCGGCGCTACTGCTGGACCACCGACGGCCTCGACGGCGTCCGGCTGGCGCCGTTCCAGATCCTCGCGGTCCAGGGCCGCAGCCTCGCCGGGATCGGACACGACGAGCAACTGGCCCTGCTGGACCGGCTGGTGGAGCACGACGGCACCGGACTGCTGCAGACCACCCGGCGCCTGTACGTCGACACCGGCGACCCGGAGTCGGTGCGGGCGGGCGTCGACTGGTGGCTGGAGATGACCGGGCGCGGCGGCGAGGGCATGGTCGTCAAGCCGCTCGGCGCGCTGGCGCGGAGCGGGGAGGGCCGTCTGGTGCAGCCCGGCATCAAGTGCCGTGGCCGGGAGTACCTGCGGATCATCTACGGCCCCGAGTACACCCGCCCGGAGAACCTCGACCGCCTCCGCAGGAGGTTCCTCAACCACAAGCGCTCCCTCGCCATCCGCGAGTACGCACTCGGCCTGGAGGCCCTGGACCGCCTGGCGGAGGGCGAGCCGCTGTGGCGGGTCCACGAGGCGGTGTTCGGGGTACTGGCACTGGAGTCGGAGCCGGTGGACCCGAGGCTGTGATGTCGGGCCGGTGGCGGCAGAGTCGGGTGGCGTCGTCACCCCACCAGCCGCAACCGCTCCCCACAAACCCCCACCTCCACCGACTGCCCCCACGTCAGCTCCACCGCGTCCCCCTCCATCCCGTCCCCGAACGCGATCAGCCGTTCGCACTCGACCGTGAGGCGGAGGCGGGTCGTGGTCGTGAGGAGGCCGGAGACGTGGGTCGTGCCGGTGGTGGGGGAGGGCCAGGCCTCGCGGACGAACCAGAGGAGGCGGGGGGCGGTGGGGGCGGGCAGCGGCAGCTGGGCGCCTCGCTCCTGCCAGACCGAGCGGAGCCAGCCCGTGGCGCCCGTGCCCGTCCCCACCAGCACCCCGGACGAAGCCTGGGCCTCGACGACACCCCCGTCGTCCTCCAGGCCCAGGCGGTATCGGGCGGTCTGGTGGCCGGCCGCGCCCAGGTAGATCTCGTTCAGCGCGACCAGCCGTTGCGTGTCGTCGGCGACCGCCTCGACCATCGTCAGTTCGTCGACCCCGGTCGCGGCCGCCCGACCGGCCGCCGCCAGCAGCTTCGCGGTGTCCCGCGGCCGGTGCCGTACCAGCACGCCCGGGTTGCGGCCGGGGTCCGCGTCGATGCCCAACACCGGTTGTCCGGACAGGTACTTGGCGACGTTCGCCACCAGCCCGTCCTGGCCGACAACGACCACGACGTCCTCCGGCGCGAACAGGAAGCGGTCCAAGTCGGCGCGCTCCACCCGGGCCTGACGCCACGTCAGGGGGATGGCCGCAGCCACCTCGGCCAGCGCCCCGCGTACGCGGTGGTGCCGCTCGGCGACCTCCTCGATGTCCCGGTCCCGCGACCGCAGGAAGTACGCCGCCTGCCCGTGCGTGCCGTGGTGGGCCACCAACTCCTCGTACTCCGTGGTGCGGTGGACGAGGACGACCCGGGGCGCGAGGCTCACTCCGGCTCCCGCGCGCCCAGCTTCGCGAGCAGACCCGTCAGGACGTCCGGCGAGATCGTCACGCTGTCGATCTGCGGCAGGTTCTCCGCGAGCCGTGTCCCGGTGAGCGCGTGCAGCGTCGCCACGTCGACCTCGCCGTGCACCCGCAGCCAGGCCGCCTGCGCCGCGGCCCGCGCCTCACCCAGCTCGCGCGCCCCTTCGGCCTCCGCCCGGGCCAGTCGTACGGCCTTCGCGGCCTCCGCCTCCGCGAGCCGCTCGGTCCGCTGGGCCTCGGCGTCGGCGAGCCGCACCGCCCGCGCGGCCTCCGCCTCCGCGAGCTTCACCGACCGGGCCGCCTCCGCCTCCGTGAGCCGGACCGACCGCTGGGCCTCCGCCTCGGCCGCCTTGACCGTGCGGGTCGCCTCGGCCTCGGCCACCTTGACGGTCCGCGCCGCCTCCGCGTCCGCCCGTACCGCGTCCGCCGCCGCCTGCTCCTCCGCCTCGCGCCGCGTGTTCGTACCGCGCTGTTCGACCAGCTGCTCCTCGCGGCGGGCGAGTTCGATCTGGCTGGCGAGTTCGTTCTCGGCGATCGCGCGCTCCCGCTCGACGGCGACGGCCCGGCGCTCGTACGTCGCCCGGTCGGCCTCCTGCTGGATCTGCTCCCGCGCGGGAGTGCGCAGCGCCCGCTCCACCTCGGGCTCCGGACGCAGCGCCATCACCCGGATGGCCACCAGCTCGATGCCGGTCGCCGGGAGCCGCGGCTCCGCCGTGAGGCCCGCCGCGACCCGTTCCCGTACCGCCGCCACCCCGTCGACGAGCGCCGCGGACAACGGAGTTCGGGCCAGTACGTCGAGCGCGTGCTGCTGGGCCGTCTCCGTCAGCAGGGTCCCCAGCTGCTCCAGCGGGGTGCCCCGCCACACGCCGGTGTCCGGGTCGATGGAGAAGTCGAGTCGGGCCGCGGCGAGCGCCGGGTCGCCGATCCGGTAGGTCACCGTCGCCTGCACCGCCACGTCCTGGAAGTCGGACGTACGGGCATGGAAGGTCATCGCCAACTCCCGGTCGTCGACCGGCACTTCGGAGAGCGCGGCGGTCAGCGCCCGGTACCAGAAGCTGAGCCCCGGCCCGTCGTGCAGCAGCCTGCCGCCCCGGTGGTGCCGGATGTGCGCCGTCGGTGCGCCGCGCAGATGGCGCCAGCCCAGGCGCCGGTTGATGTCGGCCACGAGACCCCCTCTTTTCGTCTCTGAGACGATAAGCGGCGCGTCTTCTTATCGTCAAGAGGACGAGAAAAAGAAACCGGCGACCGGCGGGTCAAGACGGCCTTCGATGGTCAGGATGGAGGCATGGGATTCCATGTCGACTCCGAGGCCGGGCGGCTGCGCCGCGTCATCCTGCACCGGCCGGATCTCGAGCTCAAAAGGCTCACCCCCAGCAACAAGGACGCGCTGCTCTTCGATGACGTGCTCTGGGTGCGCCGGGCGCGCGCCGAGCACGACGGGTTCGCCGACGTGCTGCGCGACCGCGGGGTCGCCGTCCACCTCTTCGGCGACCTGCTCACCGAGGCCCTGGCGATCCCGGCGGCCCGCTCCCTCGTCCTGGACCGCGTCTTCGACGAGAAGGAGTACGGCCCGCTCGCCACCGACCACCTCAGGGCCGCCTTCGAGACGCTGCCCGCCCCCGAGCTGGCCGAGGCCCTCGTCGGCGGGATGACCAAGCGCGAGTTCCTCGAAGCGCACGAGGAACCGACCTCCGTGCGCTTCCACGTCATGGACCTCGACGACTTCCTCCTCGCCCCGCTCCCCAACCACCTCTTCACCCGCGACACCTCCGCCTGGATCTACGACGGTGTCGCCGTCAACGCGATGAGATGGCCGGCCCGGCAGCGCGAGACGGTCCACTTCGAGGCGATCTACCGGCACCACCCCCTCTTCCGTGACGAAACGTTCCGCGTCTGGTCCGAGGGGCAGGCCGACTACCCCTCGACCATCGAGGGCGGGGACGTCCTGGTCATCGGCAACGGCGCCGTCCTCATCGGCATGAGCGAGCGCACCACGCCCCAGGCCGTCGAGATGCTCGCGCACAAGCTGTTCGCCGCGGGTTCCGCGCAGACCATCGTGGCCCTGGACATGCCGAAGCGGCGGGCCTTCATGCACCTGGACACGGTGATGACGATGGTCGACGGCGACACCTTCACCCAGTACGCCGGGCTCGGCATGCTGCGGTCGTACACCATCGAGCCGGGCGTCGGCGACAAGGAGCTGAAGGTCACCGACCACCCTCCGGAGCACATGCACCGCGCGATCGCCGCCGCCCTCGGCCTCGACGCGATCCGGGTGCTGACCGCGACCCAGGACGTGCACGCGGCCGAGCGCGAGCAGTGGGACGACGGCTGCAACGTCCTCGCCGTCGAGCCGGGCGTCGTCGTCGCCTACGAGCGCAACGCCACCACCAACACCCATCTGCGCAAGCGGGGCATCGAGGTCATCGAGATCCCGGGCAGCGAGCTGGGGCGGGGGAGGGGAGGGCCGCGCTGTATGAGCTGTCCGGTCGAACGTGATGTCGTATAGAAATGCAAAACTTCGTATAGACTTCCAAGGGTAGTTGTCCCCGCACTCCTGGAGCGCCCCCATGGCGACAGTCCCGACCGCCCTCGCCGGGCGTCACTTCCTCAAGGAGCTCGACTTCACCGGGTCCGAGTTCCTCGGTCTCGTCGAGCTGGCCGCCGAGCTCAAGGCCGCGAAGAAGTCCGGGACGGAGACGCGGTACCTGAGCGGGAAGAACATCGCGCTGATCTTCGAGAAGACCTCGACGCGCACCCGGTGCGCGTTCGAGGTCGCCGCCGCCGACCAGGGCGCCTCGACGACCTACCTCGACCCGTCGGGCTCGCAGATAGGGCACAAGGAGTCCGTGAAGGACACCGCGCGCGTGCTCGGCCGTATGTACGACGGGATCCAGTACCGCGGCGACAGCCAGCAGAAGGTCGAGGAGCTGGCCGCGTTCGCCGGGGTCCCCGTCTACAACGGCCTCACCGACGACTGGCACCCCACCCAGATGCTCGCCGACGTGCTCACCATGACCGAGCACACCGCGAAGCCGGTCGCCGGGATCGCCTTCGCCTACCTCGGCGACGCCCGCTTCAACATGGGCAACTCCTACCTGGTCACCGGCGCGCTGCTCGGCATGGACGTGCGGATCGTGGCGCCGAAGACGTACTGGCCCGCGCCGGAGATCGTCGAGCGGGCCCGGACGCTCGCCGTGGACAGCGGGGCGCGGATCACCCTCACCGAGTCGCTGGAGGAGGGGGTCGGCGGAGCCGACTTCGTCGCCACGGACGTCTGGGTCTCCATGGGCGAGCCCAAGGAGGTCTGGGACGAGCGGATCGGCGCGCTCGCCCCGTACGCCGTGACCATGGACGTCCTGCGGGCCACCGGCAACCCGGACGTCAAGTTCCTGCACTGCCTCCCGGCCTTCCACGACCTCGGCACCAAGGTCGGCCAGGAGATCTTCGAGACCCACGGCCTCACCTCACTTGAGGTCACGGACGAGGTCTTCGAGTCCGCCCATTCGGTCGTCTTCGACGAGGCGGAGAACCGCCTGCACACGATCAAGGCGGTCCTGGTCGCGACGCTGGCCTGAGACGGCTCAGACGGGCCGGCGCTGCTGCGGCACCGACGGCAGCCGGAACCACACCGCCTTGCCCGACTCGGTCGCCCGGTGTCCGCAGGACGAGCTGAGGGCGCGGATCAGCAGCAGACCGCGGCCGTGCTCCTGCCAGGGGTCAGGCTCTCGCTGGTCGGGGACGGTCAGATTGCCGGGCGGCGCCGGGTCCGGGTCGTGCACCTCGACCTGGCAGCCGCCGGGCAGCAGCTCCACGACCAGCTCTATCGGCGTCTCGCCGGCGGTGTGCTCCACCGCGTTCGCCACCAGCTCGGCCGTGAGCAGCTCCGCGGTGTCGCTGTCCGCCCCGTGCTCCAGCTCGGCCAGCGCGGTGCGCACCAGGGCGCGGGCCACGGGCACGGCCGCGGCGGAGTGCGGCAGCGCGATGCGCCACGAGGCGGAGGCTGAGGGGCGATCTTGCAAGGCGGTTCCGTTCATGAGCAGGCTGTCCTGCTTTCAACCGTATGAATGGTACGGCGCCGTCGGCAGGGGCTTCGGGCGGGCTCCGTCCGGGACCTTCGGCCCCGTTGCCGGGCGGCTTACCCGTAGCAACGGCTTGCCTCCCACGGCTGATCCCGCTGTTACCGCTCTATGGACGAGCCGTGACATCTCTATATCGCCCCCGTGACGACAGTCACGAATGAGTGATAACTTCGAAACGTGTCCGCGCCACCGTCCTGGGAGGCCAGCACGTCATGAGTCCCTTCACCGGCTCCGCCGCCCGCACCCCCCGCTGGCAGCACCTACGGGTGGACGTCGCCGACGGCGTCGCGACCGTCACCCTCGCCCGCCCCGAGAAACTCAACGCCCTCACCTTCGGCGCCTACGCCGACCTGCGCGACCTGCTCGCCGAGCTGTCCCGGGAGAAGGCGGTACGGGCCCTGGTGCTCACCGGCGAGGGGCGCGGCTTCTGCTCCGGCGGCGACGTCGACGAGATCATCGGCGCGACCCTCGGGATGGACACCGCCCAGCTCCTCGACTTCAACCGGATGACCGGGCAGGTGGTGCGCGCGGTACGGGAGTGTCCGTTCCCGGTGATCGCCGCGGTGCACGGCGTGGCGGCCGGCGCGGGCGCGGTCCTCGCCCTCGCGGCGGACTTCCGGGTGGCCGACCCCACCGCCCGCTTCGCCTTCCTCTTCACCCGGGTGGGCCTGTCGGGCGGCGACATGGGTGCGGCGTACCTGCTGCCGAGGGTGGTGGGCCTGGGCCACGCGACCCGCCTGCTGATGCTGGGCGACCAGGTCCGCGCACCGGAGGCCGAGCGCATCGGCCTGATCTCGGAACTGACGGAAGAGGGACAGGCCGACTCCGCGGCCCTGACCCTGGCCCGCCGCCTGGCGGACGGCCCCGCCCTGGCGTACGCCCAGACGAAGGCGCTCCTGACGGCGGAACTGGACATGCCGCTGGCGGCGGCGGTGGAGATGGACGCGGCGACCCAGGCGTTCCTGATGACGGGGGAGGACTACAGGGAGTTCCACGCGGCGTTCACGGAGAAGCGCCCTCCCAAATGGAGCGGACGGTGACGGCGGCGGCTCCGCGCGTTGCGGTCATCGGCGGCGGCCCCGGCGGTCTGTACGCGGCCGCCCTCCTGAAACGCCTCGACCCCCACCGCGAGGTGACCGTCTGGGAACGCAACGCCCCCGACGACACCTTCGGCTTCGGAGTGGTCCTCTCCGACGAGACCCTGGGTGGCATCGAACACGCCGACCGGGCCGTCTACGAGGCGATGCAGGCGGAGTTCGTCCGCTGGGACGACATAGACATCGTGCACAGAGGAGTACGGCACACCTCCGGAGGCCACGGTTTCGCCGCCCTCGGCAGAAAGCGCCTCCTGGAGATCCTCCACGACCGCTGCCGCACCCTCGGCGTGGACCTCCGCTTCCGCACCGAGGCCCCACCCGACCTGGACCGCACCCACGACCTCGTCATCGCGGCCGACGGAGTCAACAGCACCACCCGCGACGCCCACCAGCATGTGTTCCGCCCCCATGTGGCCACCCACCACTGCCGCTACATCTGGCTCGCCGCCGACTTCCCCTTCGACTCCTTCCGCATCGAGATCGCCGAGACCGAACACGGCGTGATGCAGCTCCACGGCTACCCCTACGCCCCCGACGCCTCCACCGTGATCGTCGAGATGCGCGAGGAGGTGTGGCGAGCGGCCGGCTTCGCCGAGCCGGACGTGTCCGAGTCCATCGACCGCTGCGCCAAGATCTTCGCCGACGCCCTCCACGGCCGCCCCCTGCGCTCCAACAAGTCCACCTGGACCAGCTTCCGCACGGTGGTCAACGAGCACTGGTCCCACGGCAACGTCGTCCTCCTCGGCGACGCCGCCCACACCGCGCACTTCTCCATCGGCTCCGGCACCAAGCTCGCCGTCGAGGACGCCCTCGCCCTGGCAGCCTGCCTGGAGGAGCAGCCGTCTCTCCCGGACGCGTTGGCCGCCTACGAGGAGGAGCGCAGACCCGTCGTCGCCTCCACCCAGCGCGCCGCCCGCGCCAGCCTGGAGTGGTTCGAGAACCTCGGCCGCTATCTCGACCAGCCGCCCCGCCAGTTCGCCTTCAACCTCCTCACCCGCAGCCGCCGCGTCACCCACGACAACCTCCGGCTGCGGGACGCCCGTTTCACCGAGTCCGTGGAGCGCGAGTTCGGCTGCCCCGCCGGTACGCCCCCGATGTTCACGCCGTTCCGGCTGCGCGGCCTGACCCTGCGCAACCGGGTCGTCGTCTCCCCGATGGACATGTACTCCGCCACCGACGGCCTCCCCGGCGACTTCCACCTGGTCCACCTCGGCGCCCGGGCCCTCGGCGGTGCGGGGCTCGTCATGACCGAGATGGTGTGCGTCTCGCCCGAGGGCCGGATCACACCCGGCTGCACCGGCCTCTACAACGGCGGACAGGGCGAGGCCTGGAAACGGATCACCGACTTCGTGCACCTCCGGGCTCCGGGCACCGCGATCGGCGTGCAGCTCGGACACAGCGGCCGCAAGGGCTCGACCAAGCTGATGTGGGAGGGCATCGACGAACCGCTGCCCGACGGCAACTGGCCGGTCGTGGCCCCGTCCCCGCTGCCGTACGGACCGGCCCACCAGACCCCGCGCGAACTCACCCGCGCCGAACTCGCCGACATCCGCGAGCAGTTCACCGCCGCCGCCCGGCGGGCCGCCCGCGCGGACTTCGATCTGCTCGAACTGCACTGCGCGCACGGCTACTTGCTGTCGAGTTTCCTCTCCCCGCTCACCAACCGGCGCACCGACGCCTACGGGGGCCCGCTCGCGAACCGGCTGCGGTTCCCCCTTGAAGTCTTCGACGCCATACGGGGGGTGTGGCCGGAGGAACGGCCCATGACCGTCCGCGTCTCCGCCACCGACTGGGCCGACGGCGGCACGTCGGCCGAGGACGCCGTCGAGATCGCCCGCGCCTTCGCCGCGCACGGCGCCGACGCGATCGACGTGTCCACCGGGCAGGTCGTCGCCGACGAGGAGCCGGAGTACGGGCGGTCGTACCAGACGCCGTACGCCGACCGGATCCGGCACGAGACGGGCGTACCGGTGATCGCGGTCGGGGCGATCTCCTCCTGGGACGACGTCAACTCCCTGATCCTGGCCGGGCGTACGGACCTGTGCGCACTCGCCCGCCCCCATCTCTACGACCCGAACTGGACCCTGCACGCGGCGGCCGAGCAGGGTTACGCCGGGCCGGGCGTCGTCTGGCCGGACCCGTACCGGGCGGGCAGCCGGCGTCCGCAGACGGGACGCACGGATGCCCCCAAACCCCGCCTCAGCCTCGGGAGTTGACCCCTTCTGCGGTGACCTCGGCCATGCCCGCCGTCAGCGTCGCCCCGTCCGCCGGATCGATCAGGATGAACGCGCCGGTGCGCCGGGAGACCGCGTAGTCGTCGAGCGCCAGCGGCTCGGCGGTGCGCAGGGTGATCCGGCCCAGATCGTTCACGGTCAGCTCGGTCGCGCCCGCCAGGTCCGCGACCAGCGCCTTCACGGTCCGGGTGGTGTGCCGGACCAGGACCCGGTCGCCGACCTTCAACGGCCGGTCGGCCAGGTGGCAGACGGCCGCCCGGACCTCCCGCGTGAGCGCCGGGACATCGACCCCGACGGTGATCATGTCACCGCGTGAGACGTCGAGTTGGTCCGCGAGCGTCATGCTCACCGACTGCGGCGCGTACGCCACCTCGGCCGGGTCGCCGAGCACGTCGATGCCGGTGATCGTCGAGGTCTCGCCGGACGGGTGCACGGTGACCCGGTCG
This sequence comes from Streptomyces sp. NPDC047072, assembly GCF_040643855.1. Classification (NCBI taxonomy): domain Bacteria; kingdom Bacillati; phylum Actinomycetota; class Actinomycetes; order Kitasatosporales; family Streptomycetaceae; genus Streptomyces; species Streptomyces sp. NPDC047072. The sequence goes on from NZ_JBEYVC010000024.1 coordinate 62,596, forward strand.
CCGATCCGCAGCGCGCCCGAGACCAACTGGCCTGCGTAGTGCCGGAGTTCGCCGTCCCGGATGACGTACTGCACCGGGAAGCGGGCCGGGGCGTCGGTGGGCTCGACGCCCACCGGGACGTTCTCCAGGAACTCCAGCAGGGCCGGGCCGCCGTACCAGTCCATGTGCGCCGAGCGCTCCACGACGTTGTCGCCGACGAGCGCGGAGACCGGGATCGGAGTGAAGCCGGGCAGCCCCAACTCGGCGGCGTCGCCCGCGAAGTCCTCGACGATCCGGTCGAACTCCTGCTCCTCGTACCCCACCAGGTCCATCTTGTTGACCGCGAGCACCACGCGCGGGACGCGCAGCAGCGCGGCCACGGCGGCGTGGCGGCGGGTCTGCTCGACGACCCCGTTGCGCGCGTCGACGAGGATGATCGCGAGCTCGGCGGTGGAGGCGCCGGTGACCATGTTGCGGGTGTACTGCACATGGCCGGGGGTGTCGGCGAGGATGAACCGCCTGCGTGGGGTGGCGAAGTAGCGGTAGGCCACGTCGATGGTGATGCCCTGCTCGCGCTCGGCGCGCAGGCCGTCGGTGAGGAGCGCGAGGTCGGGGGCGCCCTGGCCGCGCGAGGCAGAAGCCCGCTCCACGGCCTCCAGCTGGTCGGTCAGCACCGACTTGGAGTCGTGCAGCAGCCGTCCGACCAGCGTGGACTTGCCGTCGTCGACGGAACCGGCGGTGGCGAACCGCAGCGTGTCGATGGTCGTCACTAGAAGTACCCTTCGCGCTTACGGTCTTCCATCGCCGCCTCGGACATCTTGTCGTCGGCGCGGGTGGCACCCCGCTCGGTGAGCCGGGACGCGGCGATCTCCGCGATCACCTTCTCGATGTCGTCGGCGTCGGAGTCGACCGCGCCCGTGCAGGACATGTCCCCGACGGTCCGGTAGCGGACCCGCCGCTTCTCGACGACCTCGTTCTCACGGGGGCCGCCCCACTCGCCGGCGGTCAGCCACATGCCGCCCCGCCGGAACACCTCGCGGTGGTGGGCGTAGTAGATCTCCGGCAGTGCGATGCCCTCGCGGGCGATGTACTGCCAGACGTCCAGCTCGGTCCAGTTGCTCAATGGAAACACGCGGACGTGTTCACCGGGCGCGTGGCGGCCGTTGTACAGGTTCCACAGCTCGGGGCGCTGGCGGCGCGGGTCCCACTGGGAGAACTCGTCGCGCAGCGAGAACACCCGCTCCTTGGCGCGGGCCTTCTCCTCGTCCCGGCGGCCACCGCCGAAGACCGCGTCGAAGCGTTCGGACTGGATCTTCTCGGTGAGCGGGACGGTCTGGAGGGGATTGCGGGTCCCGTCGGGGCGTTCGCGCAGCACACCGCGGTCGATGTAGTCCTGTACGGAGGCCACATGGAGGCGCAGCCCATACCGCTGGACGGTGCGGTCCCTGTACTCAAGGACCTCGGGGAAGTTGTGCCCGGTGTCGACGTGCAACAGCGAGAACGGGATCGCGGCGGGGGCGAACGCCTTGAGCGCCAGATGCAGCATGACGATGGAGTCCTTGCCGCCGGAGAAGAGAATCACCGGCCGCTCGAACTCGCCCGCCACCTCACGGAAGATGTGGACCGCCTCGGACTCCAGCGCGTCCAGGTGGGAGAGGGCGAAGTCCTTCACACCAGCCCCCGCTCCGCGAGCACCGCGTACACGGTGTCCGCCGACTCCTGGGGAGTCTGGTCCTGCGTCTTGAGCACCAGCGCGGGGTCCACGGGTTCCTCGTACGGGTCGTCGACGCCGGTCAGCCCGGACAGCGCGCCCGCCGCCTGACGGGCGTAGAGCCCCTTCACGTCCCGCTCGCTGCACACCTCGACCGGGGTCGCCACGTGCACCTCGACGTACGGCGTCCGGCTCGCCTCGTGCCGTTTGCGGACCGCCTCGCGGCTGTCGGCGTACGGCGCGATCACCGGGACGACGGACAGGACGCCGTTGCGCGCGAGCACCTCGGAGACCAGGCCGATCCGCTGCACGTTGGTGTTGCGGTCCTCCCGGGAGAAGCCGAGGCCGGCCGAGAGGAAGCGGCGGATCTCGTCGCCGTCCAGGACCTCCACCCGGCGCCCCTCGGACCTGAGACGGTCGCCCAGCAATCTGGCGATCGTCGTCTTGCCCGCGCTCGGCAGTCCCGTCAGCCAGACCGTGGCTCCCTGAGCCCTTGCCGTGGTGGTCATGCGCAACAGTCCTCTTTCCTACCCGGCGTACGACCCGTGGAACGGTAGGTAAGGAGTCTGAGAGGAACGATTAAGAAGCCTGAGGTTTGGCTGAGTGACTCCCGGTACTCAAGGGGCCACAGGGGTCAAAGGCTCACGAAGAGTGCCCCCGCGTCTCTGAGCCGCTCGTGCAGCCCCCGGAACACCGCCGTCGAGCGCGCGCCGGGCCAGTCCTCCGGGAGCAGCGCGGCGGGCAGCCCGGGGTCGGCGTAGGGGAGGTGGCGCCAGGAGTCCAGGGCGAGGAGGTAGTCGCGGTAGGCCTCCTCGGGCGGGGTGTCGGCCCGCTGCTCCCACGCGTGCAGCACGCGCGCGTGGCGGTCGAGGAAGTCCGCGTGCTCCTTGGCGATCGCGGCCAGGTCCCACCAGCGGGCCACCGCCTCGACGGTCGCCGCGAAACCGAGGTGCTCGCCGCGGAAGAAGTCGACGTACGGGTCGAGCCGCAGCCGTTCCAGCGTGTGCCGGGCCTCCTCGTAGAGCCGCGCGGGGGCGATCCAGACCCCGGGCGCCGCCGTGCCGAAGCCGAGGCCCGCGAGCCGGGAGCGCAGCACGTGCCGCTTCTGCCGCTCCGACTCCGGGACCGAGAACACGGCGAGCACCCAGCCCTCGTCGCCGGGCGCGGTCGCCGCGTAGATGCGCCGGTCGCCGTCGTCGAGCAACTGGCGGGCGTCCGGCGACAGTTCGTAACCGGCCGCGCCCTGTGCGGTTCTGGCCGGCAGCAGCAGTCCGCGCCGTTTGAGCCGGGACACCGAGGAGCGTACGGAGGGGGCGTCCACGCCGACCGCGGCCAGCAGCCGGATCAGCTCGGCGACCGGCACCGGGCCGGGTACGAAGCGGCCGTAGGCGCCGTAGAGCGTGACGATGAGAGACCGTGGTGCATGCTGGTCGGACACGTTGATCATCTTAGGTCTTGTGGATCACTGCTGGTCACCATCGGTGCGCAGCCGGAACCGCTGGAGTTTGCCGGTCGCGGTGCGCGGCAGCGCGTCGAGGAAGACGATCTCGCGCGGGCATTTGTAGGGCGCCAGTTCGGACTTGACGAACGCGCGCAGTGACTCGGCGTCCCGCTCGGCGCCCTCCTTGACGACGATGAAGGCCACGACCACCTGGCCGCGCGCCTCGTCGGCCCGCCCCACCACGGCCGCCTCGACCACGTCCGGGTGGCGCAGCAGCGCGTCCTCGACCTCGGGTCCGGCGATGTTGTAGCCCGCCGAGATGATCATGTCGTCCGCGCGGGCCACATAGCGGAAGTAGCCGTCGCTCTCTCGGACATACGTGTCACCGGTGACGTTCCAGCCGTCGCGGACGTACTCGCGTTGCCGGGGGTCGGCGAGATAGCGGCAGCCGACCGGGCCGCGCACGGCGAGCAGCCCGGGCTCGCCGTCCGGCAGCGGACGCCCGTCCGGGTCCTGCACGCGCGCGTACCAGCCCGGTACGGGCACTCCGGTCGTCCCGGGCCGGATGGCGTCGTCGGCCGCGGAGATGAAGATGTGCAGCAGCTCGGTGGCGCCGATGCCGTTGATGATCCTCAGGCCGGTCCGCTCCTGCCAGGCGGTCCAGGTGGCCGCGGGCAGGTTCTCGCCGGCCGAGACGCAGCGGCGCAGCGACGAGACGTCGTACGCGTCGAGTTCGCCGAGCATCGCGCGGTAGGCGGTGGGGGCGGTGAACAGCACCGAGACGCGGTGCTCGGCGATGGCGGGCAGCAGCTGCGGGGGACCGGCCTGTTCGAGGAGCAGCGAGCTCGCTCCGGCCCGCATCGGGAAGACCACCAGTCCGCCGAGCCCGAAGGTGAAGCCGAGCGGGGGAGAGCCCGCGAAGACATCGTCCACATGTGGCCTGAGCACATGCTTCGAGAAGGTGTCGGCTATCGCGAGCACATCCCGGTGGAAGTGCATGCACCCTTTGGGACGGCCGGTGGTCCCGGAGGTGAAGGCGATCAGCGCCACGTCGTCGGCCGCGGTGTCCACGGGGGTGTACGGCGTGTCGGGCGCCGTCCGGTTCAGCAGGTCGTCCGGGGCGTCGCCGCCGTACGTCGTGATCCTGAGCCCCGGTATCTCGGCCTTGGCGAGGTCGTCGACGGAGCGTATGTCGCACAGGGCGTGCTCTATGCGGGCCATCGCGCACATCGTGGCCAGCTCGTGCGGGCGCTGCTGGGCCAGCACCGTGACGGCGACGGCGCCCGCCTTCAGGACCGCCAGCCAGCAGGCCGCGAGCCAGGGCGTGGTCGGGCCGCGCAGCAGGACCCGGGCGCCGGGGACGACACCGAGACCGTCGCTCAGTGTGTGCGCGAGCCGGTCCACACGGGCGCGGAGTGTGCCGTACGTCCATGTGTCGCCGGCGGGGGTGTGGAAGACCGGGCGGTCCTCGGGCTGGCCCGTCAACAGCTCTCCGGCGCAGTTGAGCCGATCGGGGTAATGGAGTTCCGGCAGGTCGCAGCGGAGTTCCGGCCACTGGTCCGGGGGCGGGAGGTGGTCGCGCGCGAAGGTGTCGATGTGCGCCGAGACGGTCATGGCGGTTCGCCCCCTTGCCTCGTGGGCTGCCTTGTGGGCGTCGGTGCTGGGCGCCTGGGTGGGCTCGCATCAGGAGCGTATCGTGTTGGTGACGACAGTCAACGGCACGCGATATGGTCGAAGGGTCCTGTGGAGAGAGGGGACCGGCCGTGCCCGCATTCTCGCTCGAACCGTCACAGATCGCCCGGTGTGCGGAGCTGCGCGCCCTCGCCGCGGACCGGCTCCGCCCGCTCGCGGAGAAGGGCGAGCCGGGGCACGTGAACCGCCCGCTGGTCGCCGAGCTGGGGCAACTGGGCCTGCTGGACCGCCTGTTCACCTCCGGCGCCCTCGATCTGTGCCTCATGCGGGAGTCCCTCGCGTACGCCTGCACCGAGGCGGAGACGGCCCTAGCCCTCCAGGGCCTCGGCGCACACCCCGTCCACGCCTACGGCACCCCGGCCCAGCGGGAGCGGTGGCTACCCGGGGTACGGGAGGGAACCGTGATCGCGGCATTCGCGCTGAGCGAGCCGGGGGCGGGGTCGGACGCGGCGGCGCTGGGGTTGCGGGCGGCACGGGAGACGACCTCGGGGGTGGCTTCAGGGGCCGGATCCGGCGCTGTTTCGGCGGAGGGCGCGGCCGGGCTGCGGGGCGATTCCCCGGGAGGCGGCCGGGGAGGCGGGCGTGCCGAGACGCAGCCCTCCGGGCCAGCCGCTTCCGTGCCGCCCGCTTCCGTGCCGCCCGCTTCCGCGCTGGCCCCTTCCGGGTCGGCCGCTTCCGTGCCGCCCGCTTCCGTGCCGGCCGCTTCCGCGCCGCCTGCTTCTTCGTCGGCCGCCCCGTCAGACGCGGCCCCGCCGGTCGGTGATCCGCCGCCCCTCCCGCCCACCGCCACCCCCGACGGCCCCGCCCGCTGGCGGCTCGCGGGGGAGAAGTGCTGGATCTCCAACGCGCCCGAGGCCGACTTCTACACCGTCTTCGCGCGCACCACCCCCGGCGCGGGCGCTCGTGGGGTCACCGCCTTTCTCGTGCCCGCCGATCGTCCCGGCCTCACCGGTACGCCCCTCGACATGCTCTCGCCGCACCCCATCGGGGCCCTCGCCTTCGACGGTGTCCCCGTGACGGCCGACGACGTGCTCGGTGAGGTCGACCGCGGTTTCCGGGTCGCCATGGGCACCCTGAACCTCTTCCGCCCGAGCGTCGGCGCCTTCGCGGTCGGCATGGCGCAGGCGGCCCTCGACGCGACCCTCGCCCACACCGCCGGGCGGGACGCGTTCGGCGGCAAGTTGAAGGACCTCCAGTCGGTCGCGCACACCGTCGCCGAGATGTCCCTGCGCACGGAGGCCGCCCGCCTCATGGTCCACGCGGCGGCGACGGCGTACGACGAAGGCGACCCGGACGTCCCGAGGCGCGCGGCGATGGCGAAGCTGCTCGCCACCGAGACCGCGCAGTACGTCGTCGACACGGCCGTCCAACTGCACGGCGCCCGCGCGCTGCAGCGCGGCCACCTGCTGGAGCACCTGTACCGCGAGGTACGCGCACCCCGCATCTACGAGGGGGCGAGCGAGGTCCAACGGGGCATCATCGCCAGGGAGTTGTACGCGAGCGCGGCGGCCGCGGGCGCCGAGGCGGCCGTAGCGACGAAGGAGACCCCGTGAGTGCCGAGCGCATCAACCCGCCCGAACTCTCCCCGCCCACCGGCTTCTCGCACGCGGTCGTCGCCACCGGGTCCCGGGTGGTCTTCCTGGCGGGGCAGACGGCTCTGGACGCCGACGGCAAGGTGGTGGGCGAGACTCTCCCCGAGCAGTTCGCCAAAGCGCTCGGCAACCTGCTGACCGCCCTCGCGGCGGCGGGCGGCACACCGGCCGACCTCGCCCGCGTCACCGTCTACGCCACCGACATCGCCGCCTATCGTGCCCATGTCCGTGAACTCGGGGGCATCTGGCGGGAGCTGGCTGGCCGGGACTACCCGGCGATGGCGGTCGTGGAGGTCGTACGCCTGTGGGACGACCAGGCGGCCGTGGAACTCGACGGCTTCGCCGTGCTCCCCTGAGCGGAACCGGAAGAGCGGTCAGGCGGCGACGGCCAGCCTCGCGACGGGTACCCGGCACGGCGCCACGACCCGGCCGTCCGGCAGCAGCTCACCGGTGTCGTCGAAGACGATCGCCCCGTTGCACAGCAGGTTCCAGCCCTGCTCGGGGTGGGCGGCGACCACATGCGGGGCCGCGTTGTCGGACGCAGGGCACGAAGGCTGGTGAGAACACATGGCGCACCTCCACATCGGAAGGACCGCTCCTGTGGGGTCCGTCTCCGTATGGATAGACCATGCTCCCCTCGCGAACTCATCGGAACGGTCCGACGGGAAGCGTGACAACACGCGGACAACTCTCGGACCGTTCCACGACGCTCGATGCGGACTCGCCACGATGGAGTGACGATCACGGGCGTGAGGGCGTCCGACCGGTACCAGTGGAGTCCCTGATTCCTCTCACCCGGAAGGTCCCCCATGTCCGTTCGCCCCGCCCTCGCCGCCGCCACGCTGCTCCTGCTGGCCGCCCCCGCGGCGCCCGCGAGCGCCGACCCGTACGAGACGGTCACCGTCGACCCGGTCGGCCGTATCGCCGAGGACGGCACCGTCACCCTCTCCGGCACCTACCGCTGCACCGGCGGCACCGGCCCGGTCTTCGTCAGCTCGGCCGTCGGCCAGCGCTCCCCGTCGGTCCGGTACGGCATCGGCGGCACGCGAGCCGTCTGCGACGGCATGGAGCACGCCTGGGAGAACACCGGCAAGCCCACCCCGGGCGCCCTCGAACCGGGCGCGGCCTACGTCGACGCCACGCTCATGGAACTCCGGCCCGAGGGCGGCGTACCGCTGCCGCGCTTCCACGCGACGGAGAAGCAGGACATCACCCTCGCGCAGTCCTGACCCCCTCCCGCAGCGCCCCGTCCGCCTCATGGACGGGGCGCTGTGCTGTGTGAACTAGGTCACATGAGCGGGTGGCCGGGAGGTGCTCTCCCACCCGATGACCCGAGCGTGCGTACGCCTCGACTCACCCTGCGTAATCAGCCAAAACATCTATGTGGAGGTCCGGTGGAGCGGGGGCGGTCACCGCATCTTCTACGCGCGTAGTGGACTGGGCGTCCTAATCGTGCCCGCTGGAACGCGTACGGAATCTCTTGACCCCCGTCGGATTGCTCGGTTCCATGACTGACCATCTGAACGGCCGGGTCGGGACCCTGCCGCGAATCCCCACGCGCCACCCCGGAAGGAATTTCACTGGTGCCGCTCTCGTTCCCCACCGCAATTCCCCGCCGCCGCAATGCCGCCGGACGGGGGAGCGCGAGATGAGCCGGCACCGCGTCCGGCCCGCACCGGGCGCTCCGCAGGGCCGTCGCAGTATCCGGGCCTCCCTCATCGCCCTCGCGGTGGTGCCGTCGGTGGCGATGGTCCTGCTGTGGATCACCGGCTCGGCGGTCCAGCTCGTCCAGTGGCAGCGGGCCTCGGACGAGGGGAACCCGGCCAGGACCACCTACGCGCTGGTGCCCGGTGTCTCCGAGTTCCAGAAGGAACGGCGGCTGACGCTGGGTGTGTTGTCCGCGCACGGCGACCGCGCGGCCCTGCTGGCGCAACGGCGCCGGACCGATGCCGTCCTCGCGGACTTCCGTACGGCGGACGAGTCCTCCGGCGAGGACGGATCGGCCCGGTACCGGGGGCAGTTGGACGTCGTACGCGAGCAGATCGCCGAGGTGAGGGCCGAGCGCCTGGCGGTCGACCGGGGGAAGGCCACCCGGCAGCACACCTACGACGTCTACTCCAGGACCGTCGCGTCCGTGCTCAACCTCTTCGGGATGCTCGACACGGACAACGGCAGCGCGGCCACCGCCGCGGAGGCCGGGCACGCGCTGGCGTTCCTGCGGGCCACGGAGGCGCTGTCCCAGGAGGAGGCGATCCTCGACGGCGTCACCGCCACCCGACGGGCGACCGTCCAGGAGCGCACGGACCTGGTGTCCGCCGCCGCGGTCCGGGTCTCGGTGCTCTCCGACGAGGTGACGCCGTACCTGCCCACCGCCTCCCGCGCGGCCCTGGAGAAGGTCATCGCCGGTGCGGACTGGGCCGACCTGGCGGCTTATGAGAAGGCCGTCGGCACGGCGGCCCCGGCGGCGGACGGCTCGCTCGGGATCACCCGTCCCACGGCCGCCCGGGCGGCCGCCGCGGGGCGGGTGTCCGAGAAGGTGCTGGCCGTCCAGAACCGGTATCTGCCATCGGTCACCGAGAACTCCGACGCACGCAACCGCACGCTGCTCGGCCGGATGCTGACGGGCAGCGCCCTCGCCCTGGTGGCGGTGGTCGCGGTCGCCCTCCTGTCCTGGCGCATCACGCGCTCCCTCCTCGGCCGTATGACCGAACTCCGCGCGCAGACCCTGGAATTGGCGCAGGACCGGCTGCCCGAGCTGATCGGCCGGTTGCGCACCGAGGGCAGCCGGGCCGACCTCGTCGAACTGCCCGAACTCGACTTCGGCTCCGACGAACTGGGCAAGGTGGCGCAGGCGTTCAACACCGCGCAGCGCACCGCGGTGAACGTCGCGCTGGAACAGGCCTCGCTGCGTGAGGGCGCGCGGCTGGTCTTCCACAACATGTCGCGCCGCATCCAGATCCTGGTGCACCGTCAGCTCACGGTCATCGACGACCTGGAACGCAAGGAGCAGGACCCCCAACTCCTCGCCGGGCTCTACCGCGTGGACCATCTCGCCACCCGCATGCGGCGCAACGCGGAGAGTCTGACCGTGCTCTCCGGTGCGGCGCCCCGGCGCCGCTGGAAGCACGCGGTGCCGCTCGCCGACCTGGTGCGCAGCGCGGTCTCCGAGATCGAGGGCTACGTGCGGGTGGTGGTCGAGCCGATGCCGCCGGTCGCGGTGAGCGGACCGGCGGTCGGCGACACGATCCATCTCCTGGCCGAACTCATCGAGAACGGCGTGACGTTCTCCCCGCCGCACACCGAAGTACGGGTGCGGGCGCTGCTGGTGGCGCAGGGATACGCCGTGGAGGTCGAGGACCGTGGACTGGGGCTGTCGGCCCAGGAGTACGAGGCCGCGAACGAACTGCTGCACGAGCCCAGGGACTTCAGCTTCAGCGCTCTCGGCCAGGATCCCCGCCTCGGCCTCTTCACGGTCGGCCACCTCGCCCGGCGGCACGGAATCACGTCCAGCCTCCAGCCATCCTCCTACGGCGGAACGCTGGCCGTCGTGGTCCTCCCGCAGGCCCTCGTCGAACCGGCCACCGACACCGCCCCACCGGTCCTGGACGCCCGCGCCGAACGCCACCTGTCCGCGGTCTCCACCCTGCCCGACGACCACCGGCCACCGAACACCCTGCCGCCCCGCACCCGCAGGACCCCGGCCACGCCTGCCTTCACGGCCACCACGACGCCGGTCCCCAACCCCGATGGCTCGCTCGACGCGCCCCACAGCGTCACTGGGGCGGCGCGTGACGTCGTAGGCCGGGACACCATGGCTGCTCGTGACGGCGTGGACCGTGATCTCGTAGGTCGCGACACCATGGCCGCCCGTGGTGCCATGACCCGCGGTGCCTTCAAGAGGGGGCCCGCGCCCGAGGGCGTACCCGCCCAGGACGCCCCGCCCCGGCCCGCACCCGCACCCGTCGCCGCCCCCCGTCCCGGTGGCCCCGGCTCCGGCCGGCTTCCCCGGCGGGTCCGGCAGGCCCACCTCGCGCCGCAGTTGAGGGAGCGCCCGCAGGAGTCGTACGGCGACTCCGGCCCCGTTCCCGAGCGCCGGCCCGAACAGGCGCGGGCGATGCTCGCCGCCCTGCGCGACGGAACCCGGCGGGCCCGCGCCCAGGAAGAGGTCCCCGTACCCGACTGGCCCCCGGTCCCGCCCGGGCGACGTCCGCTGCCCACCCGTCCCCGTCCGACAAGGAACACCACCTCATGACAGCGCCCCAGACCCCGCACGGCGGACTGGCCTGGCTCCTGGACAACCTGATCGACCGGATCCCCGAGACCCTGCACGCCATCGTGCTGTCGGAGGACGGACTGCTCGTCGGCGGCTCGCGGGCCCTCGAACGTGCCGATGCCGAGCAGCTCGCCGCCATCGCCTCCGGGGTCCACTCGCTGGCCCAGGGCACCAGCCGGCACTTCGGCGGCGGCCGGGTGCAGCAGACCGTCATCGAGATGGACGACCTGTTCCTCTTCGTCACCACCGCGGGCGACGGCGCCCGGCTCGCCGTGCTCGCCACCTCCGTGGTGGACGTCGGGAGCGTGGGCTACGAGATGACGATGCTGGTCCGCCAGGTGGGCCAGTTCCTCAGTGCCGCCCCCCGGTTCCCCGAGTACGGCGGCGAGCCGTTCGTGGGTGAGCATGGATGAGGCACTGGTCCGAGGAAGACCCCTGGGCGGACGACGACCCGGGTCTGCTCGTACGCCCCTACACCGTCACCGGCGGCCGGACCTCCTCCACCCGCCCCGGCATCGAGCTGATCTCCCTGATCAGCACCGTCCGCCCGGCCACCCGCGACCAGCGGCTGCAACCCGAGCAGAACCGGCTGCTCGCGCTGTGCCGCATCCCGACGGCGCTGGTGGAGGTCGCCGCCCGGCTGGACCTGCCGGTCGCGGTGGTCCGGGTCCTGCTCGACGACCTTCTCGACCACCGGCTCGTCTTCGTCTCCGCGCCCTCCGCGGCCGGTTCTCCCGACCCGCGCTTCCTCCAGGCAGTGATCGATGGCATTCGTAGCATCTGACCCCGGCCGCACCGCGCCCGCGCCCGACGCGGCGACGGCCAAGATCCTCGTCGCCGGCGGGTTCGGCGTCGGCAAGACCACGCTGGTCGGCACGGTCAGCGAGACGGAACCCCTGCGCACCGAGGAGCTCATCACCGAGGCGAGCGTCGGCGTGGACGACCTGGCGGGAGTGGAACGCAAGACCACGACGACGGTGGCCATGGACTTCGGCCGTATCACGCTGAGTTCGGCGCTGGTCGTCTATCTCTTCGGCGCCCCCGGGCAGGACCGCTTCTGGTTCATGTGGGACGACCTGTCCCGCGGGTCGCTCGGCGCGGTCGTCCTCGCGGACGCCCGGCGGCTGGAGGGATGCTTCCCGTCGGTCGACTTCTTCGAGCACCGCGGCATCCCCTTCGCCGTCGGCGTCAACTGCTTCGACGGCCGGTGCGAGGAGGACCCCGAGGAGATCCGCGCGGCGCTCGACCTCGCCCCCGACGTGCCGCTCGTGCTGTGCGACGCCCGCGACCGCGAGTCGGTGAAGACGGTCCTGCTGGCCCTCCTCGAACACGTCATGCGCGGCCTGGCGGCCGAGGCGGGCCGCGGCCCGGTGTGAGACGGGCCCGCCCCGACGCCCGTCAGATGTCGCGGAAGATCTCGATCTGCGCCCCGATCGAGTTCAGCCGCTCCGCGAGGTCCTCGTAGCCGCGGTTGATGACATAGACGTTGCGCAGGACGGAGGTGCCCTCGGCGGCCATCATCGCGAGGAGGACGACGACCGCGGGGCGCAGGGCCGGCGGGCACATCATCTCCGCGGCACGCCAGCGGGTCGGGCCCTCGACCAACACACGGTGCGGGTCGAGGAGTTGGAGGCGGCCGCCCAGGCGGTTCAGGTCCGTGAGGTAGATCGCGCGGTTGTCGTAGACCCAGTCGTGGATGAGGGTCTGGCCCTGCGCGACCGCCGCGATGGCCGCGAAGAAGGGGACGTTGTCGATGTTCAGGCCCGGGAACGGCATCGGGTGGATCTTGTCGATCGGCGCCTCCAGCTTGGAGGGGCGGACCGTGAGGTCGACCAGGCGGGTACGGCCGTTGTCCGCGGAGTACTCCGGCGTACGGTCGTGGTCGAGCCCCATCTCCTCCAGGACCGCCAGCTCGATCTCCAGGAACTCGATGGGCACCCTGCGCACCGTCAGCTCGGACTCCGTCACCACCGCCGCGGCCAGCAGGCTCATCGCCTCGACCGGGTCCTCGGAGGGGGAGTAGTCGACGTCCACGTCGATGCGCGGCACGCCGTGCACGGTGAGCGTGGTGGTGCCGATGCCCTCGACCTTGACGCCGAGCGCCTCCAGGAAGAAACACAGGTCCTGGACCATGTAGTTGGAGGAGGCGTTGCGGATGACGGTCACGCCGTCGTACCGGGCCGCCGCGAGCAGCGCGTTCTCGGTCACGGTGTCGCCGCGCTCGGTCAGCACGATCGGGCGGTCCGGGCGGACGGCCCGGTCGACCCGCGCGTGGTACTGGCCCTCGGTCGCCGCGACGTCCAGGCCGAACCGGCGCAGCGCGATCATGTGCGGCTCGATGGTGCGGGTGCCGAGGTCGCAGCCGCCGGCGTACGGCAGCTTGAAGCCGTCCATGCGGTGCAGCAGCGGGCCGAGGAACATGATGATCGAACGGGTGCGTACGGCGGCCTCGGCGTCGATCGCGCCCATGTCCAGCTCGGCCGGCGGGACCAGCTCCAGGTCGACGCCGTCGTTGATCCAGCGGGTGCGGACCCCGATGGAACCCAGCACCTCCAGCAGGCGGTAGACCTCCTCGATCCGGGCCACCCGGCGCAGCACTGTGCGCCCCTGGTTGAGCAGCGAGGCGCACAGCAGGGCGACGCAGGCGTTCTTGCTCGTCTTGACGTCGATCGCGCCGGAGAGCCGGCGGCCGCCGACCACCCGCAGATGCATCGGTCCGGCATAGCCCAGAGAGACGATTTCGCTGTCGAGTGCTTCACCGATTCGAGCGATCATCTCAAGGCTGATGTTTTGGTTGCCGCGCTCGATGCGGTTGACGGCGCTCTGGCTGGTGCCGAGCGCCTCGGCGAGTTGCGACTGTGTCCAGCCCCGGTGCTGCCGGGCGTCGCGGATGAGCTTGCCGATGCGTACGAGGTAGTCGTCTGCCATGGGCCCGAGGTTATCTCAGATATGAGATGGGGCATCTTGGGGGGTCCGTTCGGGTGACGGCCCCTGAGGGAGTGTCAGCGCTGCCTGGAGGTACGGGTCCTGCGCCACCCGAAAGGTCCGGGCAAATCAACCGATGTCGTACGACGTCCCGTACTGCTGTGGGTCCGCCGGGGTCCGTGCCGTCCACCGGTGGTGATGGACCAGGAGTGCCGGTTGATGTTCAGCCGGACCCCGGGGAGGATCCGGAAGCTCTTGCGGAACGTAAGCGGCATGTCCGCCCCCTTTCGTCCCGTACCGGATACCCGGAAGGCGTGGGGGCATGACAGTTCGTCAGCGGGTCGGCTCCAGGCGGACGCAGCAGTGGCCGGGGCTGGGGGTCAGGTGTGCCTGGAGGCCGGTTTCCGCGAGTCCCTCCAGGAGGCCGCGCAGCAGGTGGAGGTTCATGCCGCACACCGTCTGGGTGTGCTCGCGGGCGAGCGCGTGGAAGGGGCAGTTGCCGAGGGCGACGCCGTCACCGTCGTGGCGCGGCTCGAAGCCGTTGCCCTCCAGTACGTCGAACACGCCTGCCCGGCCCGGCCCGGCGAGCTGGGTGCCCAGTTCGTACGCCTTGCGGTGCAGGACCGCACGGGCCGGTTCGCCGGTGGCCTCGGACTCCTCCAGCGCCTGGGCGAGCAGCCCTCCGGCCAACTCGTAGTGCCGCTCCGGGAGGCTGACCGTGACCTGTTTGGCCGAGCGCTTGTAGAGCTTGGCGGGACGGCCGGCTCCCGGGCCGGTACGTCCGCTGCGCCGCTCGTAGACGACGTCGAGCAGTGCCTCGTCGGCCAGTCGGTCCAGGTGGAAGGCCGCGGTCTGCCTGGCGAGACCGAGCGCCTCGGCGGCTTCCTCGCGGCTGACCGGTCCCGGCTGGCGTACGACATGGTCGTAGAGCCTCCTGCGCGTCGGCTCGTCGAGAGCGGCGACGGCGGAGACGTCCGGATGGAGTGCTTCCTTCGGGGAGTCCACGAACACCAGTCTAAAACGCAAGGGCATTGACTAAAGAAGGGTTCGGGCGCTTCTATCGTTAATGAGAGTCATCGATAGAAGGAAGGCGCGTCATGTCGTCCGCAGCCACCACCACCCCGTCCGTCGCCTCCCGGCAGGCCGCCCTCCGCGACCCCGGGTACCAGGCCTTCGTCATCCTGCGCATCGGATTCACCGTGGCGCCGATCCTGTTCGGGCTGGACAAGTTCGCCAACGTGCTCGTCGACTGGCCCACCTACCTCGCCCCGTGGATCGACGACATCGTTCCGGGGAGCGCCCAGGCCGCCATGTACGCGGTCGGAGTGATCGAGATCGTCGCGGGCCTCGTCGTCGCGCTCGCCCCGCGCTTCGGCGGCTGGCTCGTGGCCGGATGGCTCGCCGGCATCATCGTGAACCTGCTGACCATCCCCGGTTACTACGACATCGCGCTGCGCGACTTCGGCCTGCTGCTCGCCGCGGTCGCCCTCGCGCGGCTGGCGCAGCGCTACCGGGGTGGGGTGCGGCAGTCCTCCTGACGGGGGTCCGGCGGGCGTCACGCTGTCAGCCCGCCGGCCGCACCCGGAGGCGCTCTTTGCCTCTACGGCGGTCAGGGCGGGGTCGGCGGATGTCTCGGCGGGGGTGCGGCGGCTGTGTACCCCGCAGCAGGCGCCGGCCGACTCCGTCTCCGCGGGCCGGGCGTCGGCGGTCCCCGGCTTGACGGCGCGGACGACGGCAGGGTGCGTGCCGTCGGCGACGGTATGGGTCGGGGTGATCGAGATGTCGATGAACCCTGCGGCTTCAAGGCCCTCGCGGTACTCGGCGAAGGGCGGGGCTCCGGCGATGCGGGTGGTGGCTTCGTGCACCGCCCGCCGCGCCGGTGACCCACAGGTTGAACCTCGTATGTGCCCGAGCGTGGAAATCGGATGACCGCGGCCTCCAGCGGACCGGGCGCGCTCGGTGGTGCAGTACCACTGGTTGCGCAGGGGGAACTGGTCACCTGGCCAGGTCGTCGGCCCGCAGACCATCGCCGCCCGGGACTTTGCCGCGCTGTGGCAGGTGGGCGGCCCGCGACCGTGCGACGACTGAGGCTGACGCGAGCGCGCTGGGAGGACGGCAGCCGCGCGGACCTCCAGCGGCATCTCCGCCGAGGCCCCGAAGATCCCGTGAGGGAAGGGCGGGGCCGGGCATGACCATTCCGCGCCCATGTACTAGAGTTATCTCGACATCGAGATATCTGCCGAGGCGTACCGCAGCCGCACGTTTCCGTCGAGTCTGGTGGTAAGGCGTACCTAACTTAGCCTTACCTTAGCGGATCGGCCAAGACGGCGTGGCGGCAGGATGCGGTGGTAAGCGCACAGAAATGAAGGAGACTGTCGTGTCGGCGAACAGCTTCGACGCCCGTAGCACGCTGAGCGTGGGCGACGAGTCGTACGAGATCTTCCGGCTGGACAAGGTGGAGGGCTCGGCCCGCCTGCCCTACAGCCTCAAGGTCCTGCTGGAGAACCTGCTCCGCACCGAGGACGGCGCGAACATCACCGCCGACCACATCCGTGCCCTCGGCGACTGGGACTCCCAGGCCCAGCCGTCGCAGGAGATCCAGTTCACGCCGGCCCGCGTGATCATGCAGGACTTCACCGGCGTGCCCTGCGTCGTGGACCTCGCGACCATGCGTGAGGCCGTCAAGGCCCTCGGCGGCGACCCGGCCAAGGTCAACCCGCTCTCGCCGGCCGAGATGGTCATCGACCACTCCGTCATCGCCGACAAGTTCGGCACCAACGACGCCTTCAAGCAGAACGTCGACCTGGAGTACGGCCGCAACAAGGAGCGCTACCAGTTCCTGCGCTGGGGCCAGACCGCCTTCGACGACTTCAAGGTCGTCCCCCCGGGCACCGGCATCGTCCACCAGGTCAACATCGAGCACCTCGCGCGGACGGTCATGGTCCGCAATGGCCAGGCCTACCCCGACACCCTCGTCGGCACCGACTCGCACACCACCATGGTCAACGGCCTCGGCGTCCTCGGCTGGGGCGTCGGCGGCATCGAGGCCGAGGCCGCGATGCTCGGCCAGCCGGTCTCGATGCTCATCCCGCGCGTCGTCGGCTTCAAGCTGACCGGTGAGCTCACCCCGGGCACCACCGCCACCGACCTCGTGCTGACCATCACCGAGATGCTCCGCAAGCACGGCGTCGTCGGCAAGTTCGTCGAGTTCTACGGCGAGGGCGTGGCCGCCACCTCCCTCGCGAACCGCGCCACCATCGGCAACATGTCGCCGGAGTTCGGCTCGACCGCCGCGATCTTCCCGATCGACGACGAGACGATCAACTACCTGCGCCTGACCGGCCGTTCGCCCCAGCAGCTCGCGCTCGTCGAGGCGTACGCCAAGGAGCAGGGCCTCTGGCTGGACCCGAAGGCCGAGCCCGACTTCTCCGAGAAGCTGGAGCTGGACCTCTCCACGGTCGTCCCCTCGATCGCCGGCCCGAAGCGCCCGCAGGACCGCATCGTCCTCGCCGACGCCGCCCAGCAGTTCAAGTCGGACGTCCTCAACTACGTCGACGCCGTGGACGAGGCGGGCAAGGAGTCCTTCCCGGCCTCCGACGCCCCCGCGGTCGCCCCCAACGGCGTCCCGTCCAACCCGGTCACCGTGACCGCCCCCGACGGCTCGACGTACGAGATCGACCACGGCGCGGTGACGGTCGCGGCCATCACCTCCTGCACCAACACCTCCAACCCGTACGTCATGGTCGCCGCCGCGCTCGTCGCGAAGAAGGCCGTGGAGAAGGGCCTGACCCGCAAGCCGTGGGTCAAGACCACCCTCGCCCCGGGTTCGAAGGTCGTCACCGACTACTTCGACAAGGCGGGCCTGACCCCGTACCTCGACAAGGTCGGCTTCAACCTCGTCGGCTACGGCTGCACCACCTGCATCGGCAACTCCGGCCCGCTGCCGGAGGAGGTCTCCAAGGCCGTCAACGACCATGACCTCGCGGTGACTTCGGTCCTCTCCGGCAACCGGAACTTCGAGGGCCGTATCAACCCCGACGTCAAGATGAACTACCTGGCCTCCCCGCCGCTGGTCGTCGCGTACGCCCTCGCGGGTTCCATGAAGGTGGACATCACCAAGGACGCGCTCGGTGTCGACCAGGACGGCAACGCCGTCTACCTGAAGGACATCTGGCCCTCCGAGGCCGAGGTCAACGACGTCGTCGCCAACGCCATCGGCGAGGACATGTTCTCCAAGTCCTACCAGGACGTCTTCGCGGGCGACGCCCAGTGGCAGGCCCTGTCGATCCCCACCGGCGACACCTTCGAGTGGGACGCGGAGTCGACGTACGTCCGCAAGCCCCCGTACTTCGACGGCATGACGATGGAGACCACCCCGGTCACCGACATCACCGGTGCCCGCGTCCTCGCCAAGCTCGGCGACTCGGTCACCACCGACCACATCTCGCCCGCCGGCGCCATCAAGGCTGACACCCCGGCCGGCAAGTACCTCACCGAGCACGGTGTGGAGCGTCGTGACTTCAACTCCTACGGCTCCCGCCGAGGCAACCACGAGGTCATGATCCGCGGCACCTTCGCCAACATCCGCCTGCGCAACCAGATCGCGCCGGGCACCGAGGGCGGCTACACCCGCGACTTCACCGTCGAGGGCGCGCCGGTCTCCTTCATCTACGACGCCTCGCAGAACTACCAGGCCGCCGGCACCCCGCTGGTCATCCTGGGCGGCAAGGAGTACGGCTCCGGCTCGTCCCGCGATTGGGCCGCCAAGGGCACCGCGCTCCTCGGCGTCAAGGCCGTCATCACCGAGTCGTACGAGCGCATCCACCGCTCGAACCTCATCGGCATGGGCGTCCTGCCGCTGCAGTTCCCGGCCGGCCAGACGGCCGACTCGCTCGGTCTGACCGGCGAGGAGACCTTCTCCATCACGGGCGTGACCGAGCTGAACGACGGCACCACCCCGAGCACGGTCAAGGTCACCACCGACACCGGCGTGGAGTTCGACGCGGTCGTCCGCATCGACACCCCCGGCGAGGCCGACTACTACCGCAACGGCGGCATCATGCAGTACGTGCTGCGGTCGCTGATCCGCAAGTAGGTCACCACCGCTTCACGGAAGGGCCGCGCTCCCGGCGATGGGGGCGCGGCCCTTCCGCATGTGCGCAGGTCATCACCCATCCTCAGGTGGAACACAGGGTTCCCTCAGCGGGCGGGGACAGGATCAGGACATGACTGGCACCTCCGGGTCACGAACCGGCCGCGTCCGTGTGCTCATCGTCGACGACGAGCCCCCGCTCACCGAAGTGCTGTCCGTCGCCGTCGCGGAGGCGGGCTGGCGGCCCTACCCGGCGCTCGACGGACAGAGCGCGCTGAAGACCGCACGCGTGTGCGCCCCGCACGCCGTCGTGCTCGACGGGATGCTGCCCGACCTGGACGGCCTCCAGGTGCTGCGCCGGCTCCGGTACGAGAACCCGAAGCTGCCCGTGCTCATGCTCACCGCCCGCGACGCCCTCGAACACCGGCTCGACGGCCTGGAGGCCGGCGCCGACGACTACGTCACCAAGCCCTTCTCCCTGGAAGAGGTCGTCCTACGGCTGCGCGGACTGCTGCGCCGGGCCGCGGCCGCACACGGCCGTACCGAGGACTCCGTCCGCGTCCTCGGCGACCTCGTGCTGGCCGCGGACACCCGCGAGGTACGCCGGGCCGGTACACCGATCCAGCTCACCGCCAAGGAGTTCGACCTGCTCGGCCTCTTCCTCGACCACCCGCGCCAGGTCCTCAGCAAGGCACAGATCCTCGACCGCGTCTGGAGCAGCTCCTTCGACGGCGGCGGCAACCTCGTCGAGGTCTACATCTCCAGCCTGCGCCGGAAGATCGACAGAGGACGGGCCCCGATGATCCACACCGTGCGCGGCCTCGGGTACGCCATCAGGGCGGCGGGGGACGGGAGATGACGGCCCGGCCGCGGCTGCGTTCACTGCGTACGCGCCTGCTCGTCTTCGTCGGCGTCACCCTCGTCGTCGTCTGTGCGGCGATGGCGCTGACCACCGTGTTCGTCCAGCGCTCCTATCTGCTCGGCAACCTCGACGACCGGGTCCAGAACGCCGTACAGCGCAGTCTGGGGGGCGCCAGGCTGCACCCCGAGTCGGAGAACGGCCTGGACTTCCTCATGGAGAGCGGCCACCCGGCCGGCATGCTCGCCGCCCGCCCCGATGCCGACGGCGGTGTCCTCGTCGCCGAGGTCGTCGGCCAGGACGCCGCGCCGCGCGCCCTCTCCGACACCCAGCGCGCGGCCCTCGACGGGATCGCGACGGACGGCTCGATGCACACGGTGACCGTGCCCGGGCTGGGCACCTACCGGGTCACCGCGGTGGAGAGCGACGGGGTGCGGGTGCTGGCCGGCCTTCCCATGGACGACGTCCAGCGGATGATCAGCGGCATGGTCGTGGTGGAGGTGGTCGTCGCGGTGGGTGGGCTCGCCGTGTCGGGCGCGCTGTGCGCCGTGGTCATACGACGTCAGCTCCGGCCTCTCGGCCGGGTCGCCGCCACCGCCGTCGAGGTCTCCCGGGCGCCCCTGGACCGGGGCGAGGTCGCCGCCCTCACCCGGGTTCCGGCCGGTGACACCGACCCGCGCAGTGAGGCCGGACAGGTCGGTGCCGCGCTCAACCGCATGATCGACCACGTGGAGTCCTCCCTCTCGGAACGCCGGCGCACCGAGGAGCGGATGCGGCGGTTCCTGGCCGACGCCAGCCACGAACTCCGTACGCCACTCGCCTCGATCGCCGGATACGCCGAGCTGATGAACCGCGGCACCGACCGGATCGAGCCGGTCCTGGCCTGGCGGCGGGTGTCCGCCGAGTCCGCGCGGATGACGGGACTGGTGGAGGACCTGCTGTTGCTGGCCCGGCTCGACGAGGGCCGTCCCCTCGCGTCCGCCGAGGTGGACCTGGCGGCGCTGGTCGCCGAGGCCGTGTGGGACGCCCGGGCCGCCGGCGGCGGTCACGACTGGCAGCTCGAACTCTCCCTGGACGCCCCCGCGTTGGTCCTGGGCGACGAGGCGCGACTGCACCAGGTGGTGGCCAACCTGCTCACCAACGCCCGGATGCACACCCCTCCCGGCACCCGCGTGGTGGCCTCGGTCGAGTCCCTCGGCGGCGACTGCGTCATCCGCGTCCGCGACAACGGCCCCGGCATCCCGCCGGCCCTCCTGCCCACGGTCTTCGAACGCTTCACCCGGGCGGACACCTCCCGCTCGCGTGCGGACGCGAAGTCGGGCGGCTCGGGGCTGGGGCTGGCCATCGTGGCGGCCATCACAGGGGCGCACAGGGGGCGAATCCGGGTGGACAGCGTGCCCGGGCACACGGAGTTCACGATAGAACTTCCCGTGGCGGATGCCACTGCGGAGACGAGAACCGCCTGTGGCCGCCCCGCGTCCGTGTAGTCACGGGGGCGACACCTGATACCGGAGGTATTCGTGCGTTTCGCTGTGCTGGGGCCCGTCCGTGCATGGCACGGTGACCGCGAACTCGCCCTCGGGTCACCCCAGCAGCGGTTGGTCCTGGCCGCGCTGCTGCTGCGCCGCAGGCGCCCCGTGACCGTCGGCGAACTCGTCGACGCGGTCTGGGGCGAGGAGCCGCCGGCGGCCGCCGTCTCCGTGCTGCGCACCTATGTCTCCCGGCTGCGCAAGGTGCTGGAGCCTGGCGCCGACGCGGCGGGCGCGGGGCCGGTGATCGAGTCCGTCGCGGACGGGTACCGGATCCAGGTCGCCGACGAGGCCCTGGACCTCGGTCTGTTCGAGCGCCGGGTCGCCGAGGCGAGGGAACTGCGCGCCCGGGGCGAGGAGTCCGCCGCCGCGGACCTGCTGCGCACGGCGCTCGACGACTGGCAGGGCACCCCGCTCGCCGGACTCCCCGGCCCGCTCGCCGAGTCCGAGCGCACGCATCTGGCCGAGCGGCATCTGACCACGACGGAGACCCGGTTGGACCTCGACGTCCGGCTCGGACGGTACAACGAGGCGATCACCGAACTGATCTCGCTCACCGGCAGACACCCGCTGCGGGAACGGCTGGTCCTGCTGCTCATGCTGGCCCTGTACCGGGCGGGCCGCCAGGCCGAGGCACTGGCCGCCTACCGCCGGGCGAGCGATGTCCTCCGCACGGAACTGGGCGTCCAACCGGGCGCGGAACTACGGGAGTTGCACGGCCGCATCCTGGCGGGCGACCCGACGCTGCTGTCCGACTCGGCGCGGCGGACGGGGAGTTCGGCGGGGGAGACCTGGGCCGGGAACGGGGCGGCTGCGGAGCGCCGGGGGACGGGCGAGGCGGATCCCGGACCGGCCGCCGGAACCGGGGGCGCGGGGACGGAGTGGGCGGGGAGCCGGGGCGCGGAGACGCAGGCCGTCGGCCGAGGTACGGAGGCGGTAGCCGCGCGAGTGCGTGACGCGGGTGCGGCCCCCGCCGGCGGTTCCGGCACGGCGGCGGCTTTCCCTGGCGGTCCCGGACCGGAGACGGCGGCCGTGGGCGACACGGGTTCGGCGGACGTACCCGCAGTGGAAGCGGCCGATCCCGGTGACACCTACACCGCCCGCCCCGCCCAACTGCCCGCCGATCTCGCCACGTTCGTCGGGCGCAGTGACGAACTCGACCGGGTCCGGGCCCTGTTGCCCGCGGACGGGGGTGCGCCGGACGCCGTGGTGATCAGTGTGATCGGCGGGATGGCCGGGATCGGCAAGTCCACGCTGGCCGTGCACTGGGCCCACTCGGTCGCCCACCACTTCCCCGACGGCCAGCTCTACGTCAACCTCCGCGGCTTCGACCCGGCCGGCTCCATCGTGCCGCCGGAGGAGGCCATCCACGTCTTCCTCACCGCGCTCGGCGTCGCCCCGGAGCGGATACCGGCCCAACTCGATGCCCAAGCGGCCCTCTACCGCAGCCTGCTGGCCCGCAGGCGGCTCCTGATCGTCCTCGACAACGCCCGCGACACCGACCAGGTCCGCCCACTGCTCCCGGGTACCCCCGGCTGTCTGGTCATCGTCACCAGCCGCAACCAGCTCACCGGCCTGGTCGCCGGCGACGGCGCCCACCCGCTGACACTGGACCAGCTGACCGCCGTAGAAGCGCGTGACCTGCTGGTACGGCGGCTCGGTCCGGAGCGGCCGGCCGCGGAGCCCGAGGCCGCGGACGAGATCATCGCGCACTGCGCGCGGCTGCCGCTGGCGCTCGCCATCGTCGCCGCCCGGGCCGCCGCCCACCCGGACTTCCCGCTCGGCGCCATCGCCGAGGAACTCCGGGACTGCCACGGCAGTCTGGACGCCTTCGAGAGCGGCGACCTCGGTACGGACGTACGCGCGGTGTTCTCCTGGTCGTACCAGTCCCTGTCCGCACCGGCCGCCCGCCTCTTCCACCTGCTCGGCCTGCACGTCGGCCCGGACATCTCCGCGCCGGCCGCCGCCGCCCTCGCCGGGCTCACCGTGCGCGAGGCGCGCGGTCCGCTCGGCGAACTCACCCGCGCACACCTGCTCACCGAGGACCGGCCCGGCCGCTACGTCCTGCACGACCTGCTGCGGGTGTACGCCGTCGAACGCGTCGAGAGCGAAGAAACCGAGCGGGAACGGGACTTGGCCGTCGACCGGCTCCTCGCCTGGTATCTGCACTCCGCGGACGCCACCAGCCCGCAGCTCAGCCCGGAGCGGGTGCGGCCGCCCCTCGAAGCGCTGCCCGAGGGGTGCCGGCCGCTGGCGTTCACGACACGTGAACAGGCCCTGGACTGGTGCGAGTCGGAGCGCGTGAACCTCGTCGCCGCGGTGCACCGGTCCGCCGCTGCGGGGCGGCTCGGCACCGCGTGGCGACTGGCCGCCGTCCTCCAGGAGTTCCTCTACCTGCGCAGCCATCTGCACGACTGGCTCGACACCGCCCGGGCGGGCCTGGGAGCCGCCCGCAAGGGCCGCGACCGCCGGGGCGAGGCATGGCTGCTGCTGAGCGTGGCCGGGGCCGAGGTGTACCTGAGCCGCTTCGACGAGGCGATCGACCACTACGAGCAGGCCGCCGCCGTCTGCGAGGAACTCGGCGACACCTACGGCTGGGCCAAGGCCCTGACCAACCTCGGCACCGTCTCCGTCAAGATCGGCCGGCTCGACAAGGCCGTCGAGTACAGCCGCCGCGCGCTGGACGCCTTCCGCGCCGACGACAGCGCCTGGGGCGAAGGGGTCACGCTGGCCAACCTGGGCGACATCTACCAGCGGCTCGGGCGGTACGACGAGGCCATCGACTGCCTGGAGCGGGCGCTGACCGTGGTGCGCACCATCGGCAGCCGCTGGATCGAGGGCGTCGCCCTCGACGCGCTCGGCACGGTCTACCGCAGCCTGCACCGCCACGACGACGCGATCGCGCACTACGGCCAGGCGATCGAGGCCTACCGGGACGTGCGCAACCGGGCGGGGGAGGGGCTGAGCCTGACCAACCTCGGCGACGTCCAACTGGCCGCGGGGGAGCGGGAGTCGGCGCGGGCGAGCTGGCAGCAGGCGCTGGCCATCTTCGAGGACATCGGGCACGACGACGCCCGCAAGGTCGAGCAGAGGCTCACCGGCCCGGACGCGGGCGGTGCCGGCACGAGGACGGGCGCCACGACCACGCCGTGACGCCCGTCCGTACGGGGGTAACCGGTCAGCCGCAGGCACCCTCGTCGTGCCATACGGCCCAGGAGGTGGGGTCGCCGGGGACGGCGCCGTTGGCGTAGTAGGTCGCCTTGTACTTGTGCCCCTGGTAGGAGACGAGGTCACCGGGGACGTAGGCCTGGGAACCGCTCCAGACCGTGCCGCAGGTGTCGGGGCTCGCGGAGGCCGAGGCGGTGGCGGTGGCGGTGCCGGTAGGGCCGCCGGTCGGGCCCGCGGTGCCGTTGGCGCCGGTGTTCGTGAGGTCGGCCGTGTCGCCGCCGAGCGGGTCGACGGAGCCGGAGGTGTCTCCGGTGAGGGTGACCTCGACGGGGTCGGACATGGGGGAGACGTTCCCGGCCACGTCGTGTCCTTGGACGGCGAACTTGTAGGCCTTCCCCTTGGTGAGGCCCTTGACCACGACTCGGTGGACCAGGGTGTCGGCGACCCTGACGCCGTCCACGTACAGGTAGTAGCCGTTCGTGCCCTTGTCGTCCTCCGAGTCGTCCCAGGCCAGCCCCACGGTGTCGGCGGTCCAGCCGGTGCGGGTGGGGGTGCCGGGTTTGCCGGGGGCGGTGTCGGTCACGGCGGTGCCGATGACCGCGGTGTCCGCGCCCTTGGAGTCGACCGAACCGTGTGTTCCGGACGCCGAGTTGAAGGAGAACCCGCTGTCGAGCGGCGTCGACTGGGCCGACACGTTCCCCGCCGCGTCACGCGCCGCGACGGTGAACTTGTACGTCTTGCTCTTCGCCACTCCGCTGACGATGACGCGGGTGGCCGTACCCGTATAGATCTTGACGCCGTCGGCGTAGAGGTCGTAGCCGGTCACGCCGACGTTGTCGGTGGCGGGGGCCCAGGTCACCGCGAGACTGGTGTCCGTCCAGGCGTCGATGGTCGTGCCTGTGGGCACCGTCGGCGCCTGCGTGTCCCCGCTGGGGATCGCTTCACCCCCCGCGCTGATCACCTTCCACGTGATGCCGTTCACGACCCCGACGTCCAGGTCGGCCAGTTGCTGGAACGCGTGCCTGCTCAGGTCGATGTGGTCCGCTGTGCAGTCCAGGCACTTGTCCCTGACCGGCAGGGTCAGCGTCTTGCCGTTGTAGGTGACCTCCACGGACGCGTTGCAGATCGGGTCGTTGTTCGGGTTTCCGGTGGTCCACAGCTGGGGCGGGAGCGCGACGAGGTCTTCGGTGGTCGCGTCGAGGTGAGTGCCGCAGGACCCCGTACCCACCATCTGGTAGAAGGTCATCTTGCCGGTCGTGGCCACACCTTCCGCCGCCGACAGCTGCTGATCATCACCGAAGTCCCCCTGGTATGCGGCGATCACACCCAGCACCGCACCCACCGCCGCGACGCTGATCAGGGACCGCTTCACAACACGCTGCATGTGTCCTCCTCGGACATTCGGACGTCGAGTGGGAAGAGCGCGGTGGACATCAGCCCCACGTGGCCTTGAGCTTGTCCGAGTAACCCTTCGTGTAGCCGGTGAGGTTGGGGTGGAAGACCTCGGGCGCGTTGTTGAGGTCGTTGATCCACGAGTCCGGCCCGCACGCCCCGTGACCCTCGAACTGCTTCCGCATGTCGAGGAAGTAGACCGACGCCTTGGTCGCCGCGGCCGCCGTCCCCTCGGCCAGCGCGTCGGCGAAGTTGTTCATCGCGGTGCGCCTGGTGGCGTTGACGTCGATCACCGGGCACTCGGTGGACGAGGTGGAGAGCACCTCCGGGTAGCCCAGGACGAGGACCAGCGCGTGCGGCGCGCGGGCCTTGATGTCGGCGTACAGCGAGGCGAGTTGGTCGGACAGCTGGCCCTTGGCGTAGGCCGACATGTACAGCGTGGCCACCTGGCACCAGTTGTCGTCCGTCTGCGTCAGACACCCCTGCGCGAGGGTGGAGAACTGAGCGTCGTTGCCGCCCACGGTGACGGTGACGAAGTTGGTGGACGAACTCAGCGCGGACAGCTGGTTGTCGCGCACGTCCTGGATGGTCGCCCCGCTGCAACTCACGTCCGTGAGGCTGTAGTCGGGGTTGGCCGCGGCCCACTGGTGCGGGTAGTTCTGCGTGCTGCGCTTGCAGTCACCGCTCGCGGGGTCGTACGACCCCGCGCCGACCCCGGAGGCGTACGAGTCCCCGAGCGCCACGTACTCCGCCTGGGTCGCCGCCTGGGCCGGAGCGGCGACCGCGCCTCCGGCACCCGCCAATGCCATCGCCGCGACACAGGCGGCCGACTTCAGTCTGCGCATGATTTCCCTCGTGGTTCGTGAGCCCGGATCCGGCTCGTCCCTGCCGGTCCACGCGAGTGCGGAGCGGCTGTTCGCCCCCTCAACGGGGCCCGGGGATCAAGCGGTTCAACACATGTCGGGGGCCCGGGCGCCGTTGCTCGACGTTCCTCGGGCGCGCCACCCGTTTACACCCACCCCATTTCGCGCTAGCTTCCGCAACACGTGGGGTGGGAGCGCTCCCATGCGGACGGACCGGAACCCGCCCGCGTGCGGCCCCCGCCCCACGGCAACCTCACACCCACCCGCACGGCCCGTACCTCAAGGAACGGACTGGACTGTCATGATCCTGACAAAGTTATCGAGGGTGACGCGTCCCAGAGCCCTCCTCCTGGTCCTCGTCTCCCTGCTGGCCACGATCCCCGCGCTCGGCCTCGTCGTGACCGCGGGCGGCAAAGCGGAGGCGCACGGCACCCCGATGAAGCCCGCCAGCCGCACCTTCCTGTGCTGGCAGGACGGTCTGACCGACACCGGTGAGATCAAGCCCGTCAACCCGGCCTGCAAGAACGCGCAGGCGGTCAGTGGCACCACGCCGTTCTACAACTGGTTCTCCGTCCTGCGCTCGGACGGCGCCGGCCGCACCCGCGGCTTCGTCCCGGACGGCCAGCTGTGCAGCGGCGGCAACACCAACTTCACCGGCTTCAACGCACCCCGCAACGACTGGCCGCTCACCCACCTCACCTCGGGCAAGACCGTCGACTTCTCCTACAACGCCTGGGCGGCGCACCCGGGTTGGTTCTACGTCTATGTCACCAAGGACGGCTTCGACCCCACGAAGACCCTCACCTGGGACGACATGGAGGCCCAGCCGTTCCTGACGGTCGACCACCCGCCGCTCAACGGCAGCCCGGGCACCGTCGAGGCCAACTACTCCTGGACCGGGCAGCTTCCGGCCAACAAGTCCGGCCGCCACATCATCTACATGGTCTGGCAGCGCTCGGATAGCGCGGAGACCTTCTACTCCTGCTCCGACGTCGTCTTCGACGGCGGCAACGGCGAGGTCACCGGCATCCACGACCCGGGCAACCCGACCGACCCGGTACCAGGCACCTGCACCGCCAGCCGTAGGACGACGGGCAGTTGGAGCGGTGGCTACCAGTCCGAGGTGACCGTCACCAACTCCGGCGACGTCCCGATGCTGGGCTGGATGGTCGACTGGACGCTGCCGACGGGGCAGAAGGTGGACAGCCTCTGGAACGGCAACGCCACCTACACCGGCCAGGACGTGATGGTCCACAACGCCGACTGGAACGGCTCGTTGAGTCCGGGCCAGAGCGCGACCTTCGGCTACGTCGTCACAGGCAACGGTGGCGACACGGCAACGACCCTGCCCTGCCAGGTCGGCTGAGGCCGCGTCAGACCCAACCTCCGCTCAGGGCGGACCCGGTGGCAGCAGCGCCTGGCCGGCCTGCGCGAGAGGGCCCTGGCGGAACTCGCGGACGCGGACGCCCAGCTCCTCCCCACGACCCCGGGCCACCCCACCCTCGCG